>JAPUFX010000143.1 GCA_027293415.1 Candidatus Methylomirabilota bacterium | reverse complement strand
TCCCGTCCAAGAATTGGGAGTCGGCCTCATGGAGGACCACCAGCTGGTGGAGCGCTCCCGCGCGGGGGATGTGGCCGCCTTCGAAGAGCTGGTCAAGCGACACCAGGCCAGGGCCTATGCGATTGCGTATCGCCTGCTGGGGCGCAGAGAGGATGCGCAAGACGTGGCCCAGGAAGCCTTTACCCGCGCGTACTTTCGTCTCGGCGAGTTTCGTGGCACGGCTCAGTTTCGGACCTGGCTGTACCGGATCCTGGTAAACCTGGCCACGGATGTTCTCCGGCGGCGAAAACCGGAAGTGCCTGAGGATAAGACTGTGTCCCAGCTGGTGGATACCGGGCACAACCCGGCAGAGAATTTGGACCGACAGGAGCTGAGACAGAACATTGAAGAGGCCGTCACGGCCCTTCCCACGGACCTCAGGACGGTGATCCTCCTCCGGGAACTGGAGGGACTGAGCTATGCAGATATCGCCCGGGTGATCCGCCGGCCGGTGGGAACCGTCATGTCCCGGCTCTTCCACGCCCGACGCCGACTTCAGCAGAGTTTGTCCGTCTACCGGCAAGAGGGAAGACTGCATGACTAGCCATTGCCGACATCAACGCTCGCTGAGCACGTATGTCGACGGTGAGCTCAAGGCCTCTCAGGTTCGCCAGCTCGAGGCGCATCTGACCGGGTGCGACGAATGTCGCCTAGAGCTCGCGAATCTTCAAAACCTGCAAGGGCTTCTCCGTCAGGGGCTTCAGGACCCTGCGGTCGCGACCCCTCTGTGGCCTGCGGTTCGCGCTCGGATCGAGGCTGGTCGTCCTCCCGGGCTTCTCACGACGTGGGTCCGTCGAATCTGGGAGGCGGGTTGGGAGCGGCCCCGCCTCTCCTTGGCCGGTGCCGCTGTCATGGCTTTCCTGATCCTCTCGGTCACGTACCTGCTTTGGGAACTCCCCGTTGCAAAACCACCTGGACAGCTTCTCTCGGTTGAGCCCGGACAGGGTGACGTGGTGGTGGAGGCCGTGGAGGTTGAGCCCGGGTTTCGGGCAATGGTCCTTACCACATCTGAACGAGGCCTAAAAGTGATATGGGTGGTCCCTCAGGGACGGACATGAAGCGAGCCCTCCTGACGGTTTTTGTATTCCTGTTTTTGCCTCTCTCCCCGGTCTATGCCCAAGCTGTTCCAGTCGAGGTCCAGGTGATCCTTGCCTCCCGTGAGCCCGCGGGGCGCATCGACCCGACCATCCAATCGCTGGTCCGCGAGCTCCAGCGGGACTTCGCGTACACGAGTTACCGGTTGCTCGAGACCCAAAGGGGGCAGGTGAGCCCCGAGCGTCCTTGGAAGACCGCCATTGCCGGAGGCCGGGCCTTGACTGTCGCCCTGATGAAGGCCGACCAGAGACGCGCGGAGCTCAAGATCACGACAACCGGGGTGAACACCCGGGTGGGCCTCCTGCGTGGAGGCCCCCCGATTCTCCTTGGTGGCCCGCCCCATCAGAACGGGGTCCTCATCATCGCCATCTCCGCCCACTAACCTCTCCCTATTTTTCTTGCCAGCTGTTCCGTCCCCTGCGTACTCTTGGCGCGATGGGCAGAAGCAAGCTCCATAAAGATCATCCCTTATTCACGCTTTGGGGTCGGTGCGTCAAGGAGTAGGCCCTCGAGGTTGAGGACCTGGCCTTCAAGGCGGCAGAACCGGCGTGAGGCCTTGCCCCGACTCCATCTCTGCACGTGCGACCCCCGCATGGGGGAAACGAATCACGGACCCTCGGAATCACAGTAAACGCAGACCTGGTCGCCTTTCTTTACTCGGCGAAACATTTCTTTCGTCACCTCGATATAGGTGAGCCCGTCTTCGGTCTTCACCCAGAGGAAGTAGCGGGGTTTCGCCTTGGGGTTCCCTTTTGGGGCGAGCTCGTGTTTCCCAGTGACCACCCCTTGGGTGCGGACCGGACCACTACTTACGGTACTGCCGGAACACCCTCCCGCAACGAGTGTCACCGCCAGCACCAGCACTGCTATAGTCCTACCCTTACTCCAACCGTCTTTATAGGGCCTTTTCATACTCTGTACCCTTGGCACGCACGGTAGTGAAGACTGCGGGAGGCGTCAATAACTTTCGGGCTCTATCCCGACTCGAGAAAGAGCGGATTCCTTCTGGAAAACGACCTTGAAAGAGATTATCATCCCGGTGGCGTTCGCTTTAAGTATGAAGACGACGAGCGGCCATGAAAATGTTCTATTCCCCAAAGTACGAAGTAGACCTGGGAGAGCATATCCTCCCGACGGTCAAGTTCCGGTTAATTAAGGAGAAACTCATCGAGCTCGGCATTGCCAAACCTCGGGATATCGAGGAGCCCCCCCCAGCCGTTGATGAAGACATCTCGTTAGTTCACACACCGGCCTACATCGACAAGGTGCGGCGGGGAAGGCTCACCACCGATGAGTTAGCAGTGTTGGATCTGCCGTACTCGAAGGAGCTCGTGGAGGCGGCCTGGATCGGAGTCGAGGGAACAATCCGGGCCGCCCGATACGCCCTGGAGACGAAGCTGGGCATCCACATCGGGGGGGGAGGTCACCATGCCTATCCGGATCACGGCGCGGGATACTGCCTCTTCAATGACTGTGCTATTGCCATCCGAAAGCTGAAGGAGGAAGGGCGGATTGTCAAGGCCATGGTGGTCGACTGCGACGTCCACCAGGGGGACGGGACGGCCTTCATCTTTCGAGAGGACCCCACGGTCTTTACCTGTTCCGTTCATCAGGAGGATCTCTATCCCGAAGTGAAGCAACAGAGTGACCTGGACATCGGGCTGGAGACGGGGGTGGGAGACGAACAATACCTTGAGGAGTTTTCTCGACACTTTCTCCCGGCCCTCGAGATCTTTCGGCCGCATCTCTTGGTTTATGTGGCGGGGGCAGACCCGTATCATGATGATCAGGAGGGGGAACTGGCGCTCACGTTTGAAGGTATCGAGCGACGGGACCAGATCGTCTTTCAGGAGGCAAAACGCCGGCGGGTTCCGGTGGCGGTGGTTTTGGCAGGGGGCTATGCGCGAAGGACTGCCGACACAGTCGCCATTCATGTGACCACCATCCGCACTGGCCGTCACATCGTCCGTCCAGGAATGGGCTGATCCCTTGACTTGAAGGAGGCCTCCCGGTATGAGAAGTGGGTTGGTGGAATTCCGGAGGCGATCGTGAAGAAGCGGCCAAGGCCTCTCCGGTCGGGTGATGTTGTCGCGGTGGTGGCCCCCTCCAGTCCGGTGGTTCGGGGCCGCCTCAGGCAAGGTCTCCGCTCGCTAGAACGGATGGGTTTACGGGTGCTCGAGGCCCCGCACCTATACGACCGATGGGGTTTCCTGGCCGGAGCCGATAAGGACCGGGCAGCGGCGCTGCAGGAGATGTTTCTCCGGAAGGAGGTGAAAGGAATCTTCTGCGCCCGGGGAGGGTACGGGGCAGGACGACTCCTCCCCTACCTCGACCTGGATCTGATTCGGCAGTATCCCAAGGTCTTTCTCGGTTCCAGCGACGCGACCGCTCTCCATCTGGCACTCACCCAACATGCAGGACTGATCACCTTTCATGGGCCGATGGTGGAACCGGGTTTCAGCCAACGGATGCGGCCCCTGACCCTGCGGAGCTTCCAGACGCTGCTTTTGGATGGTGGGGGTTTTGGGGGGACGATCTCGGGCCGGTTTCTCTCCCGACGAACCATGATTGGTGGAGAGCTCACCGGAGGAAATCTCAGCCTGGTTACCTTCTCCCTCGGGACCCCGTTTGCCATCGAGACAAAGGGAAAGGTCCTTTTTCTGGAAGAAGTGAATGAAGAACCATACCGGATCGACCGGATGCTGACCCAGCTCAGGCTTGCCGGGAAAACGGAGGGCGTCAAGGGAATTGTCTTCGGACAGATGGTGGCCTGCGGGCCCCGCAAGAAGCGGCCCAGTTTCTCGGTCACGGATGTCCTCTCTCGATTCGCCCAGGAGGTCGACGTTCCATGCTTTGCAACCTTCCCGAGCGGACACGGCACCGAGAATGTGATTCTGCCAATGGGGGGGAGGATTACCCTCCAGGCTCAAAGCAGGGGGAGGGCCAAATTTCGGCTGTGGTACTGAAGGGATGGAGTTCGAGGCTGGCGGGAATTTTGCATGGGGAGAGTGGAAGCATGCCCGAGCGATTGAGGGTTGGAGTCATCGGAACCGACCGCGCAGCCACCCGCCGGGTCGAGGCCCTCAGGCGAATGGACCGCTCCTGAGGAGAGGCTAGCGTGGCTCGCGTCTTTCCGTTTCAAGGGTGTCGCTACGATGTGGAGAAGATCGGGGATCTGGCAGCGGTCGTGTCTCCTCCTTACGACGTGATCCCCGACGATTTGCGACATGAGCTTCACTTACGACATCCGCACAACGTCGTCCGTCTCATCCTCGGGGAGGACCGCGCGGGTGATGGCGAGGCAGAGAATCGGTATCTTCGAGCGCACCGCTACTTTCAGGAGTGGGAAAGGACCGGGGTACTCCTACGGGAGTCGCGGTCTGTCTTTTATGTCTACCAACAGGAGTATCCGTGGAAGCGCGGGGAGCGGCGGATGCGGACTGGCCTTGTTGGGGCCGTGGGCCTGGAAGCGTACGGGGCAGGGATCGTCTTTCCCCACGAGCGGACGTTCCCCGGTCCGAAAGCGGACCGTCTGCGGCTTATGCAGGCGCTGCCGGTGAATTTGGAACAGATATTCTGCTTTTACCAGGGACCTTCCGAACCGATTCGCGGCCGGCTGCTCGAGGCTACCCGGACGCGTCCGTTGTGCGACTTTCGGGATGGGGCAAGTGTCCAACACCGTGTGTGGATCCTTCAGGACGCGCAGGCCATTGCCGAACTTGTCACGGCGTTCCGCGACCGACCCCTCTTTATTGCCGATGGTCACCACCGGTATGAGACTGCGCTGACCTTTCAAAAAGAGATGAGGCAGATTGACTCCCCAGAGGGTCCCGACAAGGCGTACAATTTTGTGATGATGACACTCGTGAGCATAGAGGACGAGGGGTTGACGATCCTTCCAACGCATCGGCTTGTCGAAGCCACCCGGCACCGTGAGTCAACGGAAATCCTCGCAAATCTGAAGCCGCATTTCCACTGCGAGGAGAGGGTCATTCGGGGAGGGGAGGGTACTGAGAAGTTCCTTGAGGAGATGCGTGATCGGGGACGACAAGCGCATGTCCTCGGCTTGTTCACCGGGGGGGATACCTTTCACCTACTCACGTTGAAGGATCCTGGAGTTCTTGGAGAATTGGGCGAGCCACCGCTCGATGTCGTGGTTCTGGAGCACCTGGTTTTTCACAAGCTTCTCAGAGTTGAAGATGCGGCGATGATCAGGTATACGCCCGATGAGCAGGTGGCGGTTGCAGAGGTCCAGCATGGCCGCGCGGCCGCGGCCTTCTTTCTCAACCCTACCCCCGTGCATCGGATCACAGAGATCGTGAGCGCCGGAGACCGACTCCCGCCCAAATCTACGTACTTCTATCCTAAGCTTGTCTCCGGGTTGGTGTTTTTGAAGGTAGATCCCAGCGAGATTCTCAATGTACTGAAGGAGGTTTCATAGGGGACCGTGAAGAGGAATCACTGTCCAAGTCATCCCGGTCGATGGACACGCCGCCGGTGCTTCCGCTGTGGGAGCCGAATTTGCCCCGCGTGTGCCGTTCGCGTTGGGCTTCGTCACTTCTGCGACACGGGGTGTAGTGTTATCCCCCTGATGCAACGGGCGGTCGAGTCGGAGTGGTGGGTCCAGAGGTGCATCATACGGGGTGAGCCTGTCCCGGGTCGCTTGCACCGACTCGTGAGGCGGCGCCAGGGCGAGCTACAAGCCCAGCGAATAGTCCTCCGGGCCCGAGATTCAACCGTGCCGGGTTCCCTCTTTCGACCGGCGCTTGTGATCCGATGGGGCCTGCTGTTTGTGGCACCTCTGGTCTTCTTCCTGTTTTGGTACAGTCGTCTCGGCGTCTCCCCGTATTCGCCACCCCTGCCGGTTGAAAAGGCGGTGATCTCGACGTCTGAAATCAAGCCCGTCGTCATTCCTCTGCCGCAGCTGCCCGAAATACCGTCTGAGCTGATCCCTGCTGAAATCGCGAAGCTGCCTCCTTTTCCTCCCGGAGCGGATCTCTCCCGAGGCCCGACGTGGGAGCGAAGAATTTCCCTCACCTTCGACGGAGGGGCCGAAGCCAATGCTACCGAAGAGATCCTGGATACCCTCAAGTCCAACGGGGTCCTGGCGACGATGTTTCTTACGGGGCAGTATGTCCGCCGCTATCCCGATCTGGTTCGCCGCATGATCCAGGATGGGCACGAGATTGGTAACCATACCTTCAGCCATCCTCGCCTGACGAGCTTTGCCACCAACCGCCGGCATGACACGCTTTCGGGGGTCACGAAGGCGTTCGTCCAGCACGAGCTCCGCGAGGCGGCCCGTGCGTTCGAGCAGGTCGCCGGGAGGCCGATGAGCCCTTACTGGCGGGCTCCATACGGAGAGCACAATCGGGAGATCCGGCAGTGGGCCGCGGAGATCGGCTATCTTCATGTCGGGTGGACGCGGGGCCCCGCAGTTGGCGAGGATCTCGATACCCGCGACTGGGTGGAGGACCCTGATTCACCGATCTACTATCGGGCGGAGCAGGTCCGGGAACGCATCCTCACTTTCGGCGATGGAAGCGCGGCTGAGGCGAACGGGGGGATCATCCTCCTCCATCTGGGGACGCAGCGGACACGCGATCGCGTTCATCGAGAACTGCCAGTAATCATCGATGGTCTCCGGAGGAAGGGATACGCCCTTGTCCCCGTTTCAGAACTACACCGTGCCTTGGCATTGGGTGAGGATGGGAAAGGGTCAGCCTTCGCGGCGGAACGATGAGGGAAGATCAGCCGGGGACTCCTGCGGCACGTGACCTTTCAGCTCCTCGAGTTCCTTCTCGAGTTCTTGCATTCGATTGAGCAGGCACTGCATCGCTTGAGCCACGGGGTCGGGGAGGTCGGTCCAGTCAAAGTCCATCTGGCTCACCTTCTTTCCGTCCCGATAGATCACCCGTCCCGGGACCCCGACGACCACCGAGTTGGGTGGAACCTCGTTGACGACCACGGAGGAGGAACCGATCTTGCTGTTATTCCCCACCGTGAAAGGCCCCAGGATCTTGGCCCCAGCACCGATCACCACGTTGTCGCCGATAGTGGGGTGTCTCTTCTTGCGTTCCAGGCTGGTGCCTCCCAGCGTTACCCCCTGATAGATGGTCACATTTTCGCCAACTTCAGTCGTCTCGCCGATTACGACCCCCATTCCGTGGTCAATAAAGAGGCCCGGACCGAGGCGGGCAGCCGGGTGAATCTCGATACCCGTCAGGAAACGGTTGACATGGGAGATGAACCGACCGACGAACAGAAACCTTCGCATCCAGAACCAGTGGGCGAGTCGCTGAAGCCATAGGGCGTGAACCCCGGGATAGCAAAAGAGGATTTCTAGAGTGCTTCGAACTGCAGGATCGCGATCCCGGGCAGCCTGGATATCCCTTCGAAGTGTCTCGAACATTGCAATTCCTCTCTCAGAGGGGACACGAGTCCGCTCGGTCCCAGACGGAGGCCGAGATGGACGTCAGATCGATTCAGTTTCTTGAGGTGATGGTGGCGTTCAGGTCAGCCAGGAGCTGGTCGACATCGATGCCGTGGATTTTCGCGCCGACCTCGATATTGTCGAAGCTAGCCCCCGAGCAGCCTACGCAGGCTACCCCGTACCGGGTGAAGACCTGGATTGTTTCCGGGAAGGCCTGAACGACGTCTTCGATCTTACTCTTCTTATCGACCCACACCCCGCTGCCCTCCTTCTTTCCCTCCCACGGCCTCACATACGGTAAGCATAAATCTGGAGCACGTGTGCCGTCAAGAAATTTTCACGCCGTGAGGACAACTCGTTGACATTCCTCCCTCCCTCTCTTAGGGTAACAGGGTGAATCAGCGCGTCTCGGCCGTCCTTGCAACCCTTCAGCAACATCCCCTGCTCCGGCAGATATCTCGGGTGGCAAACGAGCGGGGCCATCTGCTTGTCTTCCTCGTGGGCGGATTCCTCCGAGATGCCCTTCTGGAGCGTTCGGGGGCTCTCGACATCGATCTCGTCTCCGCCGATCCCCCTTCCCTGGGTACGGCCCTTCAGGAGAAGTTTACCGGTACAGTAATCTGCTTTGCTAGAGGGGTCCGCCGTGTTGTCTTTCCGTGGGGAGGGGAGCGAGTGCAAGTCGATATCTCTCCCTTGGAAGGAAGCCGTATCATCGACGATTTAGAGCGCCGAGACTTCACGATCAATGCGATCGGCTTCTCTATTGGGGAGGAACCGCCTCGCCTCATCGATCCGCTGGGCGGCTTGCGAGACCTGGCAGTGCGGCAGATCCGGGTGAGTGATCCGGAGCTATTGAGCGAGGACCCGCTGCGTCTCCTGCGGGCTATCCGGCTGGCTGCTCAGCTGGACTTTGCCATGGATGAGTCCACGGTCCAGGCAATCCGACACCGGGCTTCTCTCTTGTCCCGCGTAGCAGCCGAGCGGTTGCGCGAGGAATTTTTTGAGATCTTGGACTGTTCGGAGGCCGGCCACTGGCTCGGTATCATGGATGAACTTGCTCTGCTCGAGGCCCTGTTCCCCGAGACCAGGGCGATGCGGGGTTGTCTCCAAGGCCCGCCGCATCGTTTTGATGTCTTCGCCCATTCGCTGGAGACGGTTCGCTCGCTCGACCGGATTCTCCTCGCGCTCCCGAAATACCTGCCCCACGAGGCTCCCTTCGTGATCGGGCCCTTGCAGGCGGAGGTGGAAGGAGGGATCAGCAGGCGAGCCCTTCTCCGCTTCACGGCCCTCCTGCATGATCTGGGGAAACCCGATTGCCGTTCAACGGAGGACGGGCAGATCCGTTTCTTGGGCCACGCCGAGACAGGGGCGGGCATGGTCGAAGAAGTTGGTCGCCGTCTGCGCCTCGGTTCCCGGGCCTCCACGATCACGGTGGCCCTGGTCAGAAAGCACCTTCGCCCTCTTTCCCTTCGACAGAGCGAGCCCATCACACCGCGGGCCCGCTACCGCTTCTGGCGGGGCCTCGGTGACTTGACTACGGACCTCCTCCTCCTCTCTCTGGCGGATATTCGGGCAACCTGGGGCGAGGAGGGAAGGCCCTTTCGAGCGCACCTCCGTTTCGTCCAGGACATGTTCGCCTTCCACCGGGAGCAGATAACCCCGGCTGGCCCCCCGCGGCTCTTGGACGGTGACGAACTCATGGCTCAGTTCGATCTCACCCCCGGACCGTTTCTCGGGTTTGTGTTAGAGCGGATTCGGGAAGAGGCGAGCGTCGGCTCCCTGAAGACCAAGGAAGAGGTCCTGGACTATTTGAAGTGCCATTTATACGAGCTCCGCGAGGAGTTTGCCCGGACTCAATCTGCTTGATCTAGAAGGGAAAGGGTGGTATGGGTGGCTCTGCATGATGCGGGTAAGCAAGGACAGGGAGGAGCAGGAGGAGAGGTTGGGCGAGGAGGCCCGAAAGGTGGGAACCCGGCACATGTTCCTCGGGTTCCTGCTTCTCATTTTTCTCCTCTTCGTGATCGCGTGGTGTTCCTTGCCGGGACGGTGATCGCGTTCACCGATGGGTTTATTCGATTCTCCTCCTGTTAGGCCTTGCATTCCTCTGGAGTTGCCTCACCGTCCGTTGCCTTCCAGGCCATGAGGCAAAGGACATGCGCAGGATACTGAGCCTCTCCCTGACCATATTTTTTGCCGTGGTCGCCTGTTCTCCTGCCGAGGGCCCTGAGTCGATTGCCCAAAGCTTTGTAGAACAGTATTACGTCCATCCGGATCTTCCCAAGGCCAAGGCCATGACGTCCGGGCTTGCCCGGCACAAAATCGAGGAAGAACAACGGCTCGTTCGATCGGTGGAAGGCGGGGGCGAAAGGGCAGACCGGGACGTTACCTATAGCCTACACCAGACCCAGAAAATGGGGAAGGACAAGATTTTTTTTGTCTACGATATCACTATCTCGGTGGATCGTTTGGTGATGAAAAAGCGGGCGACCGTCGCCACCGGCCGGGTAAAGGAGGGGTGGCGAGTCACCAACTTCGAGGAGTCCGATATCTGACGGCTCCACTCCGCCGTTGACCGATTGCGTACTCTTTGCTATACTGAACCTTCCGGGCGGGAGTAATTCAGAGGCAGAATGCCAGCTTCCCAAGCTGGACGTCGCGGGTTCGATTCCCGTCTCCCGCTCCATCACCTCCGTTCAGCCGCAGCTTTTGCCGTCCTCCGTCGGCTTTCCTTTGCCTGTCCAGGTCCTGCTGAGAAATCCGGATATCTTTTCTCTCATCATCATCCCCACCTTTCGTCGTGCAGCCGACTTCGGGTGTTGACATGGCACGTGTTCTAGGACAGAATAACACGTGATGGTTCCCGGTCAAATTCGGCAGAGGAGAAGTCCGGGTGAGCAGCAGCTCCCCCTTTTCTTTTTGACCGCTTGGGCGGAGACGCTTGCACTGCTGGAGCGGAAAGGGATCGGGGAAGGCAGGAGGGATCGCATTCATGCAGAACCTCATTCGGGATCTATTGAAGGAGCTGGGAGAGGACCCACATCGGGAGGGGCTTCGGCAGACCCCGGAGCGCATGGCGAAGGCCCTCAGATATCTCACCAGTGGATACCGGAAGGATCTGTCAGAAATCCTGAACGGGGCCATCTTCACCGAAAAGTACGATGAGATGGTCCTGGTGAAGGATATTGATATCTTCAGCTTGTGCGAGCACCATCTTCTTCCATTTTTTGGAAAGTGTCACGTCGCGTACGTCCCCAGAACGAAGATCCTGGGCCTCAGCAAGATCGTCCGACTCGTCGAGATGTATAGCAGGCGCCTTCAGGTTCAGGAGCGGTTGACACAGCAGATTGCCCAGACCCTCAGGCGGGCTGTGCAGCCACGGGGAGTCGGAGTGGTCATAGAAGCGTATCATTTTTGCATGATGATGCGAGGGGTGGAGAAGCAGAACTCCAAGGCGGTCACGAGCGCCATGCTGGGAGTTTTCCAGAAAAAACCGGAGATGCGGAACGAATTCGTTCAGCTCATCGACGCCAAGGTGTGATATATGCAGCAGATGTCGCGCTGACAGGGGGCACAATTCCCTTGACATGCGGGACAAAGCTTGTAGGGTTGAAACAAAAAGTCGTGCAATGACAAAAGCTTCAAAAGCTTCTCGAAATTAGCGCGTGATGGTATGGGAGTTGCACTTAGTGTTTTCGGGCGGTGTGTTTCGGCGGGTTGCTGAGCAATGAACAGCGGAGAGGGTTCTCCTTAGCTTTGGAGTGGTGAGCACATAATGCCGGTGGGATCGGAACGGCGAAGGGTCGAGCCGGGCCGTGGCAGCTGAGGAAGGACTGGACATGCGTGAGCGGGAAAAACACTACGCCGAGATGGAGGCACTCCAGGGGCAGGTGAAGGGGCTGGAGGAAGAGGTATACCATCTGCGCCGCCGGCTGGAGCAGGTACCGCGGGAGTTCGAGTTACTGCGGGCACGGCTGCAACAGAGTCGGG
>JAPUFX010000142.1 GCA_027293415.1 Candidatus Methylomirabilota bacterium | reverse complement strand
AACAGGCTCGAGTCGATGGCAAGGTTCGGCTCGCGGGTGTCGCCATTCGAAATATGGAGCCACCGCCATTCGCCGGTCAGTGCCGTATTCTCAGAGACGAAGTAATGAAAGCCCAACCCGGCTTGGGGTGAAAAATTGAAGCCGTCCCGCTGACCCGCCACATCGAAGTCCAAACTGAGAACGCCCGCCCCGGCCTCCACAAAGGGAATGAATTTGCCTTCGGGAAGGAAATTGTACCGGAACAGCAAGGCGAATCCCCCCGCGAACCCGCCCGTGGGCTCGGTCTCGAAGAAAAACTGCCCTTCCAACAGCAGCTCAAAGTTCCCCCGGTAAAAGGCCTCCCCCCCCAGGGGGTCGGTGATGCCGATACCCCACCGCGGGGCCAGAAAGACATACTGAAGGTCATCGATCTCAGGGGTCGTGTTTCCGACGGGTAAGGGAAACGCGTATCCGACCGTGATGGCAATTTCCTGCTTGCCGGATCCGAACAGCCGAGCCGGGGCGGCTGCGCTCTCTTGCTTGGATGACTCCGGGCCATCACCCGCTGCCCACCCCTGCATTGGAAGGAGGAGCATCCCCAGGGCCATTGCCAAGAGAAGCGATCCGTACGGCCGTCGCATTCGCCCCCCCTGATCTTCGTGACGTGAAAAGACGGAATCATTCCTCCTGCTGTTTGACGCGCATTTTCTTCACCAGCGAATCGAACGAGGTGGTCTCGATGATCCTGTTGAATTGTGACTGATAATTGGAGACAATACTCACCCCGTCGATGACCACATCGAACAGCTCCCAGCGGCCTTTGCGCCGCTCGAGTTGATAATCGACCGGCAGGCGATCGCCTCGCTTATCCACGAGAATCGTGTTGACCAGGGCGTGTGTCCCGTTCATCGATTCTCCCGTGTACGTAATCCGCTGGTCGGGGAGCGAATGCAGGATCATGCGGCTATAGGAGCGTTCAAAGAGATCCCCGAAGAGGCTCACGAATTCTTGGCGCTGCTTCCTGGTCAGTTCGCCCCAATGGGAATTCAGGGATCGCTCCGCCATTTCCAAGTAGTTAAAGCGGTCGGCAATCAGCTGCCGAACCTGCTGCTTTCGTGCCGCTTCATTCTCTGGACCCTGCAAGGCGGGATCTTTGAGAATGCGCAGGGCCGTTTCCAGGGTATCCCGCACCCGATTCACGGGCTGACCTTCACTCGCTCTAAGCGAAACCGGAAGGGCAACGCCCAGGCAAAGGATCCCGAGCCAGAAGATGCGGAAAATCACGCGTGGCCTCCGTGGGGTGGGATCGCTCATCATTGCTTCCCCCCTTTAGGTGGCTGCCAGGACCCCTTGGAATACAGGACCGCCTGAGGAACCTCCCGCGCGGCCTCGGTCTTCTTCATGCCGTAAAAGCTCCAGAGCAGGGCCGGCAGCACCGTCAGCGAAGCTAGCAGGATGCTCCCCACCCCGACGGACAAGAGGAAGCCAAGGCTGAAAATCCCCCGGTGGCTCGCCACCATCAGGCTCCCAAAGCCCACCATGGTGGTGGTGGCAGAGAGGAAGACCGCCCGACCGGTGCTGTTGGCGACGATGGGCCCCTTCCCCCCCTGCTGCTGATACCGCTTGACGATGTGAAGACCGTTCATGATCCCGTACCCCGCGATCAAGGGGAGGATAATGAGATTCGCCAGATTGAAGTTGACTTGGAAAAGGTCCATGATCCCGAGGGTCCAGGCCCCCCCCACGACGAGGGGGAGCATGGCCAAGAGCAAGTGCGCCAGGCTACCGAAGGACCAGAAGATGACCACCCCCATTGCGATCGCCGCATACAGACCGCCGCGCAGGTACCCTCTTTCCATGGTGGTACCGTGTTCCCAGGCGGAGATCGGATCCCCCATGGCATCCGGGTCCACGGACCGGACCTCGCTCACAAACTCTTGGACGCTTTCCCGCCCCCAGATATTCCCCCGGGGAAATACCTTGAGCAGATAGGTCCCCTCTTTCCCGACAAAACGATCCGTGAGATCTCGTGGCAGATCCGCTACCGTCATCGGGCTCGCCTGGAGATTTTTGCGGAGCACGGTGATCTTATGCTCGAAGTCGGCAAAGAGCTCGGTCTGGTACGCAGCCAGAGCCCGTGTCAGCTCACCAGGATTGCCGGCTCCAAGCCGGGCCCTGAGGGCGTCGAGAAGCCCCCGGGCTTGTTCCAGCTCCTCATCGGACGCCGAGGAGAAGCGCTCCTTGTCTCCCAGCTTGAATCGCATCCGTTCAAAGGTCGTCTGCAGCCTCTTGAGGTTGACCGGTTCCAAACCTCCAAAGGCGGCAGGAAGTTTCTCGAGCGGAGTCCTGAGCGCCCGAATGGCACCCATTTTCTCCCCGGGCTGCTCCGGGAGGAACGAGAAGACGGACTCAACCTGGTCCACGGACGGAAGCGCCTCCAGGCTGCCTGTCTTGGCCTCCACCTCCTCCGGCGACCGAGCGAGGACGATCCCATACCAGGTGGAGGTTCCCCCTTCGGCCAGAAGCCGGTGTTCCCAATCTACCGATTCCGTCCCACGCGCCTGGAGTTCCAAGAGGTTGAAATCGAGCTGAATCTTGCCGAGGGCCGGAAGGGAGATCGCAACCAGCAGGGCCGCCCCGACAATGACGATCCGCGGATGATGACTCCACCCGTCGAACATGTTCAAGAACGCCGTCGGTCGTGCAACGGTCCACGTCCCCGCCCGCCCCTCCTGCAGGACCAGCAGAGCGGGGAGGACCGTGAAGGCCGCCCCGAGACAGAGGAGCAGGCCACTGCCCGTGATGAAGCCCAGCTCCACCAGGCCCTTGAAATTGGTAAGGAGCAGGCTATAGAAAGCGACCACCGTCGTGATCGCCCCCGTGGCAGTGGTCGCGCCCGCCTTTCGGAAGGTGTTTTCCAACGCCTCACCAGGGTCGTACCCCGCTGCCCGCTCTTCCCTGAAGCGCTCCAAGAGATGGACATTATAATCGATGCCCAAGCCGATGAGGATCGGGATGAACATGGCGCTCAGGATATTGAGGGAGCCGACAGTCAGGGAAATGAAGCCGAAAGTCCAACACACCCCCACGGCCAGGCTGAGCAGAGCCCGCAGGGGGGTCAAGATGTTTCTCCAGAACATAATAAAGAGGAAGGTCACCCCCACGATGGCGAGGATGGTGGCCACGGTGGCATCCCGTCTCGCGGTCACCATTTCGTCCGACGCCAGTGCGTCGGACCCGGTGACCCCGGCCTCAATGCCCGGGTACTCTCGACGGAGTTCGGCGATGGCCGTCCGGATCCGCTCGATCGACTCCCGGCTCGGGACGAGGCTCTGCCCGCCCGTCTCCCGGATACTGGTCAGGAGAACGAGATACCGCTTTCCGGCGGTCAGCAGGTACCCCTCCGAGACCGGTTCCTTGCCGGTACCCAACCACGCGCCCCAGGGTGAACCGAAGGAGCGAACGCCGTTCGACCAGTCCAGGACCTGCCGGAGCATGGAGTTGAGGAATACGAGATCCACCTCCTCCGACTTGTTCTCCTCCTCAAGGAAGCCGGTAAAGAAATGCCCGACCAGGGCCTGACCCATCTCCCGGTTGATGCCCGCAAACAGGGTGTTGAGCCCCGGTGCGGTGGTCACGTCCCGGATCAATTCGCGGTGGTCATCGATTTTGCCGTGGACCTCTTCCAGCTCCTCCGGAGTCAGGTACTGGAGGGAATGAGCCTCGAACGGGGCCTCGTCGACCCGATAAAACACCTCAGCGATGTGCTCCGGGTCACTCTGGAGTCGCACGGCCAGGCTCGAGACAAACTGCTTTGCCCGGGACAGATCCGTGGCGTCCACAACCACAACGACGCCATCCCGGTCTGGAAACTCCCGCTTATAGGCCCGCTTCAGTTGGGCAAGCCGCTGATCGGTAAAGACCAGCTCCGCCCGACTTGGGCGAATCTCCATCCGACGCGCCGCGACCAGCAGAGAGAGCACAGCGAGCAGACTCGTCAGGAGGAGGACGACACGAGGAGAGTTCAGAATCACACGGGACCACCGCCGGGCCATAATCGGTACTGATCCTCCCTGGAACTCCGCTTACTGTTTTCGTCTGGAAGCGGTGCTCTCTTCCGCTGCTTCGACCTCCTGCTTGACCCGCATCTTTTTGACAAGCTCGGCATACGAGCCCCTCTGGATGATGCGGTTGAACTGGCTCCGGTAGTTGCTGACCAGGCTGATGCCATCGATCACCACGTCGTAGATCTTCCACTGGTCGTTGCGACGGATAACCCTGTAATCAATGGGAATTTCCACATTCTCCTCTCTGTCAGAGATCACGGTGCTGACGACCCCATACTTCCCGTCCACCCGCTCCTTGGTATAGATGATTTCTTGATCGGTATAGTGTTCGATCTTCTTGCGGTACGACCGCTCCAAGAGATCGGAAAAGATGGCCACGAACTCCTCCCGCTCCTGGGCAGTCCGCTTGCGCCAATGCGTGCCGAGGCAGCGTCTCGCCATCTCCGAAAAGTCGAACCGGGCATAGATGATCTTCCTCATCTGTTTTACCCGGACCCCCTCCTTCTCCGGGCCCTGCAGCGCCGGGTCCCTCAAGATGTCGAGGACCCTGTCAATCGTGCCCCTCACCTGTGCCGTCGGCCCGGCTTGGGCGAAGGACAAGGACGAAATGACCAGGGCACTCATCCCGCAAAGGATCAAGGCCTTCCGCATCACCTTTCTCATCTTCTCCCCCTTCCTGATGAGTTCACGCGCCCCTGTTCGCCCCGCCCACACGTCCTATTGCACTGTGAAGCTCCTCACAGCCTCCCCGGTCGCAAAGTCCAGGTTGGCGAGGGCGATGCGCTGAGCGTGGATGGCCCTGAAGTTTTCGACCCGAAACTCGATATAGAGAATGAACGCCTGGGTGAGCTGAACGACTTCACCGATGCCCAGGTCAAGATTCGCCACGGCCGTCACCAGCCACCGCCGGGCATTCCGGTAGGCGTCCTTGGTGTTCTTGATGTTCGCTGTGGCCGTCTGGAACTCCTCGTATGCCTTCCGCACCTGGAAGGGGATCCCCAGATCAGCAAAATCCTTCTTGTAGATCAGCTGCATGTGCTCTGCCCTGGCCTCGTCGATCCTCCCCTCCGTGATCCCGAAGTCGAAGTGCCAATTGAGGCCGAGGAAAAACCCGCCCTGTGTGTGCATCAATGGATCGGTAATGATCGGGACGCGACTCCGATCGCGATTGGTCGCCCCAGCCACATCCGCCAAGGCCGCGGCGAAAATTATCGGATACCGGTCGGCAACAGCGGCCTCCACCAGGGCCTCCCGGGCCTTGATCCCCTCCCTGAGCTGCACGAACTCTGGGCGGATCTCATCGGCGGTCTGCTCATAGTCCTCGACCCTCCTGAGGGCCACGGCGGCGGCGGTGAGGTTCCTGTCCACCAATTTGAACTGCACTCCTGGTTCCAGCTGCATGAGTGTGCGAAGTCCATCCATGGCGATCGTGTGCCCCTCCCCGGCATCGGCAATCCCCTTCTCGATCCTCGCCGCGAAGGAGCGCAACTGGTACACGTCCCCTAACGTCGCTGCGGCAGACCCCGCCTCGACCCGTCGTTCGGTCGTTTTCAGGGAATCTCGGACGTCCTTCAGGAGGCCCTTGAGGAATGCCCGCGTGTCACTGGCCAGTAGGGCCCCGTAATACGCCTGCTTGACTTGCAGGACGACTTCGGAGGCCTGCTGACCCACGGCAGCCTGGCTCACCCGCACACCCCGGCTGGCCGCCTCCCGGAAGGAGCCGATCTTATTAAAGGTGTACAGGGGCTGGACCACGCGGATGACGGCCCGGCCAAAGACGCCGTTGACCTTGATGTCGCTCGTCGTCGTCTTGGAGTCGATGATCCCCGTATCGCTTCTCAGCTCGTTTTTGGTGGACGGGCCCCCGAAGAGGTTCGCGTCGATCTGTGCCCACCTGGCGGCATCAGCCTGTCCCTTTAAGCTGAGGCTCGCGTCCACACCGGCGCGGGATTCTTTAATCCTATTGCTCACGGCCAGCGTCCGCTTGATGGCGTCCTGGAGACTGATGACCAACTTCCCTTTCCCTTCACCGGGGGGCTTACCTTGAGCGGCTGCCGAAACAGGTGCCAACAGGAGCAGGAGAAAGCAGAGACCAGACACTATATATGTGGCCACGGAATTCCTCCTTTGCGGCACAAGAGTTTCTCGGCCCCTAAAACTTTCCAAAGATAAGACTGCCGATCATCTCCTCGAGATCAAGGGGTGGTTCCACCTCACGAATTTTGTCTCCCGGAGCGATAATCTCATCGGACCCTCCGGGGCTGAGCTGGACATACTTTTCGCCGATAAGCCCCTTCGTCTTGACAGAGGCGATGGTATCCTCCTGCAGCTCGATGCCATTGTCGATCAGCAACGTGATTCTCGCCCGGTAGTTGACCAACGTAATGTCCTGGACCCGACCGACCCCCACCCCGGCGATCTCGACACTGGCCCCTTCCTTCAATCCGCCGACGGTGGGGAAGTCTGCGTAGATCACGTATCCTCCCAATCCGAAGACCTCCATTTTGCCCAGCCGAACAGAGATATACCCGAGGGCAAAGATGCCTATCAGCAGGAAGATGCCTACGACCACCTCGAGATCCACGCGTCTCATCCTACGCTCCCATCAGTCCGGCTGGATCGGACCCTCTGGATCGCCGCTGATAAACTGTCGGACCACCGGATTGGTGGAGGATTGTATCACCTCCGGGGGTCCCTCCTCGACCACCACCCCCTTATGCAACATGGCCACGCGGTCGGCAATACCAAAGATCTCGGGGATCTCGTGACTGACCATGATGGCCGTATAGCCGACGCGCCGATGCAGGTCAAGGATCAGCCGGTGAATCGCATTGACCATGATCGGATCGAGACCGGTCGTCGGTTCATCGAAGAGCATGATCTCCGGCTCCATGGCCAGGGCGCGGGCCAGGGCCACCCGTTTCTTCATCCCCCCGCTCACCTCGGCCGGATACTTGTGTCCCATGTCCGCCAGGCCCACCTGCTTCAAAAGGGACAGGCACTTCTCCCGGATAGCCTCCCCGGGAAGGCGGGTTTTCTCCCGCAACGGAAAGGCCACGTTCTCATAGACGGTCAACGAGTCAAAGAGCGCTCCCCCTTGGAAGACCACCCCGGAGCGCTCTCTGACGCGGTCAAGGGCCTGCCCCTGGAGTCGAGTAATCTCCACACCGCCGATAAGAACCTGCCCTTGATCCGGCTGGAGGAGGCCCATCAGGTGCTTCAGGAGAACACTTTTCCCCTCGCCACTCCGGCCGATGACGACCAGGATCTCCCCCTGGGCCACCTCGAGATTCACACCGCGAAGGACCCGCTGCCCGTCGAAGGACTTATGTAGGTTGCGAATCGTGACCATTCGCCCCGACGCTATAACAGGACCGAGCCCAGAAAGTAGTCCCAGATCAGGATCAACACCGAAGACATGACCACGGCCTCGGTGGTGGCCCGGCTCACGCCCTCTGCCCCGTACTCGGTGTGGAATCCCTTGTAGCAGCAGACCCACGTCATCAGCAGCCCAAAGCTCAACGATTTGAGGATCCCCTGGGTGATATCCTCGAAGTCCACATACGTTTGTATCTCCCCGAAATAGGTCCCCCCTGCGACCCCCAAGAGCTTCACCCCCACGAGATACCCCCCGTAGATCCCCACCACGTCAAAGATGGCCGTGAGAAGGGGAAACGCAATCAGGCCGGCCAGGATGGTCGGGACGACGAGATAACGCATAGGATTTAACGCCATCACGGTGAGCGCATCGATCTGCTCGGTGATGCGCATGATGCCGATCTCAGCCGTCAGGGCCGAGCCGGCTCTCCCCGTGACCATGAGGGCGCACAGGACGGGCCCTAACTCCCGAATCAGGGACAGGGCCACCACCGAGCCCAGGAATCCCTCCGAGCCGAACTTCCTCAACGTATGGAACACTTGGAGACCGAGGACCATTCCGGTGAAGGCCCCCGTCAGCACAATCACGGAGAGGGATTTCGCGCCGATGAAGTGGATCCGGCCAATCATCCGGCGCCACTTGAGCGGAGAGCGAAACATCCACAAGAGGGCAGAGCTGAGAAATATCACCATCCGCCCCCCATCGCGGAGGAAACGCAAAAACCACCCTCCGAGCAAGCGCACGAGCCCCACGCCTCGTCCTCAAAGAGATTGCGAGTGCCATCCCACGAAAGCCCTCGACCCTAAAAACTCGATTCTACTCACTAGGGACATCAGTGGCAAGCACGAAAAACTGACCCGGCCCGAAGGAAAATAGACCCCGGTTCTTCTATTATAAGAGACCGCAGATGTCAAGGACGACCGGGGGGGGAAATAGAACATGCCCGTACCCTTGGATATCCCCGATCCCCGTGGCCCTCGCCGGATCACGGAGTTCCGCGTCATCAGGATGATTTTTTCGTTGCAAAATCCCGGAATTCCATCTACGCTAAGGCCTTACGCGTATCTCCCACCCGATGATGAAGGACCTACGATGGACTCTTTCTTTGTTCTACTCGTCGGGACGATCCTGTTACGACCATACGTCTTCGCCTTCTTGCTCCTCTATCTTTTCGCCGCCGTGGCTGATATGGGATGGCGCCGGACTCTTCTCTTTACCGTGGTAGGGTGGGGCGTCGCTTTCGCCGCCGAAGCCCTCTCGATTCGGGTCGGGATTCCGTTCGGCCTCTACCACTATGTTCCGACGACAGTGGACCGAGAGCTGTGGATCGCCGGGGTTCCCTTCATGGACTCCCTCTCGTTCATCTTCCTGGCCTATGCGAGCTGGACGCTCGCCTGCCTGGCGCTCCTCCCGTTGTCCCGGGAGGGAAACGGATGGCGCAACGTCTCCCTTCCCGTCCAAGGGCGGTTGGGGGGCCCCGTCTTCCTGCTCACCGTGGTCCTCTTTGTCCTGATCGATATCGTCATCGACCCCGTTGCTCTCCGAGGCGACCGCTGGTTCCTCGGCCAGATCTTCTACTATCCCGAGCCGGGTGCCTACTTTGGGGTCCCGGTCTCCAACTTTGTCGGATGGGCGGTGGTGGGCTCCACGATCATGATCCTCTTTACGCTGCTCGAGCGGCGGGTCACAGACGAACCACCCCGTTGGGCGGCGCAGCTCCCACTCCGTCCTCTCTATGGACCGGGCCTCTACTACATCGTCCTGGGGTTTATGCTCACCGTGACCTGGATGATCGGGGAAAAGACCCTCTTCCTCGTCGGCCTCTCCATCTACGGCCCCTTGACGGCACTCCTGGCCACTACCATCGTCATGCGATGGCGGCAAGGCCAGAGCTGCTCGCTCGGCGGGAATCTTGAGGCACGGGAAGGCGTTATATTAGGGGGAGGCATGCCCACGAATGGTAGAGGGTCGCTTCCCGCAGAGGCAGTCTGGAAGGACCTGAACCCCAACTAAGCAGTTCCCTTGAGGGAATCCATCGAAGCGAATGATCGGACCCCGGAGGGGAATAAAACGGTGATAGGAGGCCACACGATATGGCAGTTCCTCTGTCACAAGCGTTGACCGTTACATTGTACGTCCTCCGTCAAAAGTTGCGCGGGAACAAACACTATCCCCTCGTGCTCATGCTCGAGCCCCTCTTTCGGTGCAACCTGGCCTGTGCAGGCTGCGGAAAGATTCAATACCCCGAACATGTGCTGAACCGACGCCTGACGCCCGAAGAGTGCTGGGCAGCCGCAGAAGAATGTGGGGTGCCGATCGTCAGTATCCCGGGCGGTGAGCCCCTCATCCATCCCGAAATGCCCGAGATCGTTCGGGGATTCATCGAGCGCAAGAAGTATATCTACCTCTGTACCAATGCTCTACTCATGGAGCGAAAGCTCCCCGAGTATACGCCGTCCACATACCTCACGTTCAGCGTGCACATGGACGGCCTCAAAGAAGAACACGACATGGCCGTGTGTCGGAACGGGGTCTACGATATTGCGGTAAAGGCGATCCAGGCGGCGCTCAAGCGTGGCTTCCGAGTCACGACCAATACCACCCTCTTCGAAGGGGCCAATCCCGACCGCGTCCGACTATTCTTTGACGACATGATGGACCTCGGCGTCGAGGGGATGATGATTTCGCCCGGGTACAGTTACCAGAAGGCCCCAGATCAGGAGCACTTTCTTCGACGAAATCGCACGAAGGAGCTCTTTGCGGCGATCCTCACCAATCGCAAAAAGCAGTGGGACTTTAACCAGTCCCCATTGTTCCTCGAATTTTTAATGGGCAAGCGGGACTACCAGTGCACACCCTGGGGCAATCCCACCTACAATATTTTTGGCTGGCAGAGACCCTGTTATCTGCTCCAAGACGGTTACGCGGCGACCTTCAAGGAATTGATCGAGACCACCGACTGGGACCGGTACGGCACCGGGAGGAATGAGAAGTGCGCCGATTGCATGGTCCACTGCGGCTATGAAGCCAGTGCAGTGGATGATACGTTCAGTTCATGGTCGGGACTTGCCCGGACCGCCAAGTTGACGCTCCTTCCGAACTTGCAATAAGAGGCGTGAAAGGCCCATGCCGCAGGAAACGAAGAGCCATGGATCGGAGAGACCTCAGTGGGAAGGCCGGTCTTTTCGGTTTACGAAGCAGACGGGGTTGTTTGAGGTGATCGAGGCGGCCTTCGATTATCGAGGTGATGTGACACTCGAGCTCAAGGACGGGAGCCGAATCGAAGGGTACATATTCACCCGCGAGACGCGAGGGACCGATCCGTATATCCTGCTTTTCCCCAAGGACGAGCCCGGCACCAAGGCGATACAGTACACCGATATTGTGGCTGTCGAATTTACGGGGGAAGACACCGCCTTTGGGACATCTTGGGAGGGCTGGGTCGCCAAGAGCGAAGCGATGCGCAAGGCCGAAGCGGAGAGGACTCGCGCTGAGGCCGAGGCCCGTGGGGATCTTTAAAGCGATATTGCTTCGGCTCGGAATGTGGAGTGACGGCGTCCGGAGGGCGGCGAAGTGAGTCGATTGGCTCCCGGTGCGGTGGCCATCGTCGTGGCCCTTCCATGGGAGGCCACCCCCTTAGCGAAGCACCTTGGCCTCACGAAGTCCGAGGTCCTGGACGGGGTCACCCGGTACCATGGATGGGGAGGTCGGCTGCTCCTCATTCAGGCGGGGATGGGCGCTCATGGAGCAGCCCGCGCCCTCACTTCACTTGAGACGCCTTCGCTCCTCTTGTCGGCAGGATTCTGTGGCGGACTGAGGCCTGAGATTGGCCTCGCCGACATCATCATCGGCTCGCAGGTGGTCCGAAATACCGGGTCCTTTCCCGCCGACCCCTTCTTGCTGGAATCTGCATCTCGCGCATTTAAGACCATCGATTGTCCCGTCCACGTGGGCACCATCCTCACGGTCGATGAAGTCGTCACCCCGGCCGACGGGATACAGGGACGGGCGGAGCCGGAAATCCTCGCGGTGGAGATGGAGAGCGCCCACCTTGCCGAGGCGGCGCAGCGTCATGGGGTTCCGTTCCTGGCCATCCGAGTCGTCTCGGATACCCCGTCCGCGCCCTGGGCGACTGAAGGGAGGCACTTACTGAAACCGGATGGCCGCCTGAACCCTGCATCTCTCGCCATTTCTCTCCTCCGCCAACCCTCCCGGATCCCTCGGCTGCTCCACCTCGCTTCCAAACTTCGTCCGGCCACCCGCCGGCTCGCTCAGGGCATCGAGGCCCTTGTGAAGTCGCTGGGAGCGTGAAGGTTATGGAGACAACGGTATGAAGGCACTAGTGACGGGGGCAACCGGTTTCGTCGGGGCAAATCTCGTCCGGGAGCTTCTTGAAGACGGGACCGCCGTTCGGGTCCTAGCCAGACCCGGAACTCCCAGAACCACCATCGAGCACCTCGACGTCGAAGTGATTCCTGGAGACCTCCAGGACCGGGAGCTGCTTCGGCAGGCCTTGAACGGGTGCCAGGTTCTCTACCACGTAGCCGCCCGGTATAGCCTTTCCGAAAAAGACGCGGCCGAAATGTACCGGGCCAATGTGGAGGGGACGCGAAACATCCTGGAGGTTGCTCTTGACGTAGGGATAGAGCGGGTGGTGTACACCAGCACGGTCGGGGCGCTGGGAATCCCCAAGGATGGGGTCCCGGGGAGCGAGAATACCCCGGTCACCCTGAGTGACATGATCGGCGCGTACAAGCGCTCCAAGTTTCTGGCCGAGCGTGAGGCAGAGCGGATGGCACGCCTGGGACTGCCCGTTGTCATCGTGAATCCCTCCGCCCCCATCGGGCCGTGGGATGTCAAGCCGACCCCGACCGGCCGGACACTCGTGGACTACCTCAACGGACAGATGCCTGGGTACATCCACACCGGTCTCAACCTAATCCATGTGCGGGATGTAGCCCGGGGTCACATCCTGGCAGCCCAGAAAGGACTGGTCGGAGAAAAGTATGTCTTGGGAAACACCAATCTGACATTGCGCGAGATCTTTCACATGCTGGAGCGGATCTCCGGGGTCCCCGCCCCCCGCTGGAGGATCCCCTATCCGGTGGCCCTCCTGGCCGCCGGCGCGTCCGAGCTGTATGCCCGGGTGCGCCGCCAGGATTCCCCGATTCCGCTGACCGGTGTCCGCATAGCGCGCAAGATCATGTTCTTCGATGCGTCAAAGGCAGTCCGCGAACTCCATCTGCCTCAGACGCCGGTCGAGGAAGCACTCCGAGAGGCGGTGGAATGGTTCTGGGCCCATGGATATGCCCCCCGGAAAGGGGGGGTATAGGCGTATAATAAGGAGAGGTGTGTCCCGTTTCATGACGGCGGGAGGATCAGTGGATCTCAAGGCGTATCTCGAACATCGGCGAGCCCTGGTGGAGGAAGGCCTAAAGCGCTTTACACCGGGGGAAGAGACCTTGCCCCCCGAGCTGCACGAGGCCATGCACTATAGCCTCTTCGCGGGGGGAAAGCGCCTCCGGCCGATCCTCACCATCGCCGCCGCTGAGGCGGTGGGAGGGAGAGCGGAGGATGTCCTGCCTGTCGCCTGCGCCTTCGAGTACATTCACACCTACTCTCTGGTTCACGACGACCTCCCCGCCATGGACGACGACGATCTCAGACGCGGTCGCCCCACCTGTCATAAGGTATTCGGCCAGGCCATGGCCATCCTGGCCGGGGATGGGCTTCTCACCGAGGCCTTTGCCCTCCTGACGAATCCTGCATACGTCGCCCACCTCGATCCACGCCTCCTCCGGATGGTGATCCACGAGATCGCCCTTGCCGCCGGGTCGCAAGGAATGGTCGGGGGACAGGCGGTGGATATCCAGTCAGAGGGAAAGGCCGTCGAGTTGCCGTTCCTCCATTACATCCATACGCATAAGACAGGGGCCCTCATGCTCTGTACCCTTCGGGCCGGGGCCCACCTGGGGGGTGCAACCGCAGCAGAGCTCGAGGCGATCACGCAATACGGAAAGGCAGTCGGCCTCGCCTTTCAGATCGCCGACGACATTCTGGACATCGAGGGAGAGGAAGCACTGCGCGGAAAGAAGGGGGGCGGGGATGTCACGCGAGGCAAGGCCACCTACCCGGCTCTCGTCGGGATTGACGAAGCCAAACGGGAGGCCCAGCGCCTCCTGGAGGAGGCGCTGAATGCCATTGCCTCGTTCGACCAGCGGGCAGATCCCCTCCGTGACATCGCCCGCTACATCGTCTCCCGAAAGGCATAAGGTATGTCCGAGACGCCTGCCCGACTCGTCAGAAAGAGTCGCTCCAGCTTTTCTTACTCCTTCCGGTTCCTCCCCCGGCCAAAACGAGAGGCGATCTATGCCGTGTACGCCTTCTGCCGCGTGGTGGATGATATCGCCGACGATCCCGGGGACGTGACGGAAAAGGCGGAACGCTTGAAGGGTTGGCGAGAGGAGATCGACCGGTGCTACGCCGGTCAGCCGACCCATCCGATTACCACACAGCTCCGTGATTGTCTGAACTGCTACCCGATTCCCAAGGCCTATTTCGAGGAGCTCGTCGCCGGGGTGGAAATGGATCTGACCATCAGCCGATATGCCACCTTCGCCGACCTCTACACTTATTGCTATCGGGTGGCGTCGGTGGTGGGCCTGATCTGCATCGAGATCTTTGGCTATAGCCGGGAGTCCACCAAGGAGTATGCGATCAATCTCGGGCTGGCCCTGCAGCTGACCAATATCCTCCGCGACATGAAAATGGACGGTCAACGGGGGCGCATCTACCTGCCCCAAGAGGACCTGCAGCGATTCGGCTACCGGGAGGAAGATCTCCTGAGCTGCCGGTACACCCCCGAATTCTTCCCCCTCATGCGTTTTGAGGCGGACCGAGCCCGCGAGCACTTCCGGCGGGCGGCGGACAGTCTCACACCTGAAGATCGGAAAAATATGGTGGCCGCTGAAATCATGGGAAGAATCTACCGGGAGACCCTGGAGACCATCGTGCAAAAGGACTACCGGGTTTTCGACGGGCGCGCTGCCCTATCCAGTCCCCGGAAACTCCAGATCGCCGTTACCACCTGGGCGAAAATCCGATGACCGTTATCCGACGACCGTTACCCGATGACCGATTACCGTTTTCCGATGACAGGAAAAACCTTTTTCTTCTTTCTTCCTCGGCGTCTCACAGAGTTTTCATCCGTCAACGATTTGCGGTCATCGGTCGTCGGTCATTGGTGGTGGGTCAACCGCCAACACTAATTGGTCAACGCGAAAGGGAAGATGGTGAGGCGCAATATTGAAACGATGAATGCGGCGGTCTACCAGGGGAATCGGCAGATTCGCCTGGAACAGCTTCCCCTGCCCAAGATCGGGCCGGGGGAGCTCCTGGTCAAGGTCAGCGGATGTGGTCTCTGTGCGACCGACGTGTCCAAGGTGGATCACGCCCTCGTGACGCCTCCC
>JAPUFX010000141.1 GCA_027293415.1 Candidatus Methylomirabilota bacterium | reverse complement strand
GGCCGCTGCCATCACCAGGGCGATCCACCGATACGTTGCCTTCACCATACTCCTCCTCCTCTCGAAGAATGATTGCTCAATAGCTTCTATCTCTGGGAAAACGTTATTCCTCCACCCGCTCCAACCGGACATGGACGTTGTCTGGCAGATACCATCCCCAGGGCTGGAGGACTCGAGAAACCTGCACCGTCTGCTCCTGATACCCGGAAAGCCGGGCTGTCACCTCCACAGACCCACCGAGGCTTGACTCTCCTGCGTACAGGAGCGGAGACCGGCCGATCAACTCTCCATCCACCAGGATCTCGGCGTTGCCCGGTTCGGTGAAGACCATCATCGTCGAGGCGCAGCCACCCCAGAAGAGGGCAAGCCCGACCAGACCCAGCAATGCTCGGATTCGACGCACCGTTCCTCCCCGCGAGATGTCCCCGTTCAATACTTCATGTATGACTCTTTCACTTTGTTGGTCGAATGATAAGGAGTCAAGGGTTTTTTGACGACACATCGTACCAGAAGGCTACTGCATGAGGGCCCGCTTGTTGGCGATGCTGACCTCCGCCAGCGGACTCGGAACATCCCGGATCATGACATTCACACAGGCGGGACGACCGGCATCGAACGCCCTGAGCAGGGCGGGACGAATCTCATCCGGCGCCTCGACAAACTCACCATGCCCCCCTAACGCTTCAACCATCTTCTCGTAATGCACCAGCCCGAGCTCGCAGCCGACCACCCGATCTGGCCCGTAGAGGGCTTTCTGAATCTGCCGCTCCATTCCCATCGCCCCGTCGTTGCCAATGACGACCACGATGGGGAGATCGTGACGGAGCGCAGTGTGAAGTTCCAACCCATGATAGCCAAATCCGCCGTCCCCCGTCACCACAACCACGAGTTCTCGTGGCCTGGCCAGTTTGGCCGCGATTCCGAAGGGAATCGCCGCCCCCAAAGTCCCCAGGGGGCCCAAGCGCAGCCAACGTCCGGGACGTCGGGATGGCAAAGCGATCCTCGCCCACTGTAGGAAATCTCCGGCATCAATAGCAACCGTCGCCTCGGGCGGCAAGACCTCGCGGAGTTCCCGGCAGAGTCGTAGCGGATGGATGGGAATTTCAGCGGATGTTTCTCCTGCCTCCAGGGCCGTCCGCCAAGACTGGGCAACCCTGGATAAGTGCCCAAGCCAGGGCCGCTCAGGCCACGGCTCGCCAACTTGAACCACGCACGCTGCCAGGAAGGTCCGCGCATCCGCCGCGATCTTCACGTCCACCTGGCGGTTGCGCCCAATCTCCGCGGCATGGATATCCACTTGGATGATCCTCGTCCTCGGATCGAAAAGACCAGGTCCACCAAAGGCCAACCGGTAATCGACCCGCTTCCCGAGGATGCAGATAACATCCGCGTGAACGAACTCCTTGGCGACCTCATTCAGAAGTGGATCGGCATAGCCAAAACAGAGCGGATGGTCATCGGAAATTAGCCCTCGAGCGAGGCCAATCGTGAACAGGGGAATCCGGGTCATCTCCACGAACTGTTCAAGTTCAGACCCAGCCTGGGCCCACCAGGCTCCGCTCCCGGCGATAAGGATCGGCCGCTCTGCCTGCCGGAGTAGGGCGAGGGCTTCCTGGATCAGATCCGGTCCTCCTTCGAAAGACGGATGAGGAATGCCCGCGTGCGGGGAAGCCAGTGGGACCTGGCCTGCGTCTCGGCTCAAGACATCGATGGGGATAGTCAGGTGAACCGGTCCCGGTCGTCCCGACACGGCCTCCCGGAAGGCGGTGGCGACATGTTCGGGGATCTGGCGCGGATCGGTCACCACCGCTGCCCACTTGGTGATGGGCCTGACGAGGGAGAGTTGGTCGAGCTCTTGAAAGGCCCCCTGGTTCTTTAGAAACGTTTCGGGGGCGCCACTGATGGCGACGACCGGGCACCCTTGAAGGAAGGCAGTTGCAATTCCGGTGAGGGCATTGGTGTGACCGGGACCGCCTGTAACCACGAAAACCCCGGGGCGTCCCGTCACCCGCGCCCACGCGTCGGCCATGAGGGCCGCTGCCGCTTCGTGGCGGGTATCGATGATGCGGACGCGGAAGTCAAGACAGGCATCATAGATGGGATTGATATGATCGCCGGAGAGACTGAAGATCTGCTCGACTCCTTCCTGCTTCAGCCCTCGGACGAGGAGACGGGCCCCGTTCATGATGGATGGACTTTCCCTCTCGGAAGAACCCTCTGCACTCGCCGGTCGCCCGAATGCAGAAGGCAGTTTCATGTTCCGCCTCCTCTCCCCGGATGGTGAGGAATCGGAGAGAAGGCATTAAAGGCCTGCACGATATCATACAGGAAAATTGGGCTGGCATCCTGCTTATGGATGGGGGACGGTTCCTAGTGCCGCACCAACTATTTCTCACTAGTATTCCGCGCTGGTGCGGCACTTCCGCTAGGGGGGCAGGCCCCCCTTCGGCGCTCGGCGTTCGCCTCGCTGAGCACCCCCCAGGCGTAGGGGAGCCTCTCCCCTACAACC
>JAPUFX010000140.1 GCA_027293415.1 Candidatus Methylomirabilota bacterium | reverse complement strand
GTCATCGGCCAGGGCCCACACGCGCGGACCATCAAGCTGGATCTGCCCCGTTTCACCTTAATCGGGGCCACCACCCGGGCCGGACTCATCACCGCCCCTCTCCGGAATCGGTTCGGGGTCGTGCACCGACTCGATTATTACGCCGAGGAAGAGATCTTTCGAATCGTCCTCCGGTCCGCGAAAGTCCTGGGGGTCGAGATCAGTCCGGAGGGAGCTGGCGAGCTCGCCGGTCGCGCCCGCGGGACGCCTCGGGTGGCGAATCGGCTCCTGAGGAGGGTTCGAGATTTTGCCCAGGTGCTGGGCGATGGGGTGATCAGTCAAGAGATCGCCCGGATGGCGTTGGAGCGATTGGAGGTGGACGAGCGGGGACTGGATGACATGGACCGCCGGATCCTGCAAACCCTCATCGGGAAGTTCGATGGTGGCCCGGTGGGCCTCGAGACGTTATCGATGGCCGTCGGTGAAGAGAAGGATACCCTCGAGGACATCTACGAGCCATTTCTGATCCTGACAGGATTCCTGGCCCGGACGCCGCGGGGCCGGATCGCGACCCGGCTGGCGTTCGATCACTTCGGGCTCACGCCCGGGGCCCGCCCTCAGGGGGAGCTGATGTAAGTGAGCGAATTCTAGGCCGCGCGACGGGCTGACAGATCCCGCTTCACGGTGGTATACTGGGCCGGCGAGCGGCGAAGGTAGAATGTAGCGGGCGGCGATCATGTCCGGTTTTGAAGGATTGGCCAAGCTCCTCATCATTTTCGGCGTCGTCCTGGCCCTGCTCGGAGGTCTCCTGCTGGTAGTGGGCAAAATCCCGTTCATCGGTCGGCTACCGGGCGATATCTATATCCAACGAGAAAACTTCACCTTCTACTTTCCCCTGGCTACCTCTCTCCTGATCAGCATTCTGCTCACCCTCCTCTTTTCCCTTTTTAGTCGCCGGTGAAACGGAGGACGTCGATGGGGCGGTGGTTGATGAGCGGCATCTTGCTCCTCTGCAGCTTCAGCCCAGGGCTGTGCTGGGGGGAGGAATGGCCGGTTCGCGTCCTCATAAGAGAAGGGGTCTTGACCGTTGATCTCAAGGGGGCGGGACCATCCCAACTCGAGGAGCTCGAGCGCCCGCTCGTGCGGTACCTCCCCCCGGGCAAAGAGGTGCGCCTGGCGTGGGAGGGAAGGGATGGAACCAAGTTCAGGCTGCGGACAGACGCGGATCTTTTGTGGGTCAATGGCCGGCCTTACCGGGGGAGCATCGAAGTCTGGAACACGGCGGCGGGCCTTCAGGTCATCAACCAGGTGGCCCTCGAAGATTATGTGCGGGGGGTGATGAAGGTCGAGGCCGATCCGAATTGGCCCCTCGAGGCGTTGAAAGCCCAGGCGGTCGTGGCCAGAACCTATGCGCTGTATGAACGACTCGTCAGTCCCGACGCCCTCTATCATCTTTATTCCACCACTGCCTCTCAGGTGTACCGGGGGATCAGCGGTGAAGACCCCCGATCTGACAAGGCGGTCGAAGCGACCCGGGGTGTTGTGCTGGTCTACCGGGGACTGATCATTCCGGCCTTTTACCATGCGGCCTCGGGCGGACGGACTGAGGATGCCGTCGAGGTGTGGGAGAAGAAGTACCCGTTCATCATCGGCGTGGAAGACCCCTTTTCGGCCATTGCGCCCCATCATCAATGGCAGGTAGCCATCCCTGGTTCAGAGATTCGGGAGGCGCTCAAACGGTACGGCTGGAGAGTGGGAGAAATCCGTCGAATCGAGGCGGTCCGTCGGACCCGCTCGGGCCGGATCAGCCTTCTTCGGATCTCGCATGACGGTGGCGCGCTCCACATCGGAGGGAAACGGTTGCGGCAGATGCTGGGGCCGAACCGGATCCGTAGTACACGTTTCACCACCTACCCACAGGACGGCAAGATCGTCTTTGAGGGTCAAGGGTGGGGCCACGGGGTTGGAATGAGCCAGTGGGGAGCCAAGGGGATGGCGGATCTTGCCTACGACTCTACCGGCATTCTGAAACATTATTTCCCCCTGGCAGAGTTGAGACGCCTTCCGTGAAGGGTAACAGTTCAGGGTTGAGAGTTCAGAGCAAATTTCAAGCATAGAGCTTGCATGTCAAATGTGGGGATGTGAACCATGAATCCTGATCGGGTTTGGCCGTGAACCGTGAACTGACTGATGCATCTTCGCGAAATGATTATTATCTCCCAGCGGGGTTGATAGCCCAGTATCCTCCCCCAGAGCGGGATGCCTCTCGCCTGTTAGTCGTTCGACGGGAGGATGGAGCGATACTCCACCGGCGGTTTCGCGACCTAGGCACGGTGCTCCGACCGGGGGACCTCTTGGTGCTCAACGATACGAAAGTGATCCCGGCTCGGCTCTTCGGGCGGCGCAGAGGAGGAGGACAGGTTGAGGTTTTGCTCATCGCGGAGGAGGATCGGAATCGCTGGTGGGCCCTGGTGAAGCCGGGCAGAGGGCTGCCTGTGGGCCGACGGCTGAGCTTTCAAGAGGGGGCAGGGGCTGAGGTGCTCGATTGCGGTGAAGGGGGACGGCGTCTCCTGCAGTTTGATGGGGTTGAGGACATTTTCGCGCTGCTTCCCTCCATTGGGGAAATGCCACTTCCGCCGTACATCAAGCGCGGAGACCGCAGCCAAGAGCGGGTGCACGACCGCGCGCTCGATGCCGAGCGCTACCAGACGGTGTATGCGAAAGATGCCGGGGCCATCGCCGCTCCTACCGCTGGGCTTCATTTTACCGAGCCCGTGCTGACAGCGATGGAGCGGCATGGCGTAGAGATTGCCTTTCTCACCCTCCACGTAGGGGTGGGCACCTTCAAGCCGGTCACGGTCGATCGGGTAACAGAGCACCGGATGGGGCCAGAGCGGTACATCATTCCTGAGAAGACCGCAACGGCCGTCAAGCGGGCAAAGGCCGAAGGACGGCGGGTGGTGGCAGTCGGGACCACGACGACGAGGGCATTGGAAGACGCCGCGCTGCAGGGGGGAGTGGTCCGGGCGGGGGAGGGTACGGCCTTTCTCTTCATCACCCGAGGCCACCCATTTCAGGTGGTGGATACACTCCTGACCAACTTTCACCTCCCCCGGTCCACGCTGCTCATCCTCGTGTGTGCCTTTGCCGGAAGGGATCTGATTCTCAAAGCGTATGCAGATGCGACGCGGAAGCGGTATCGGTTTTACAGTTACGGTGATGCAATGGTGATTTTGTGAGGAGATGATGAACTGCAAGCTCTGTGCGACAGTGCTGGAGGAAGGCGCTCGCAACTGCCCGAACTGCGGGCATGAGGTGGGCGCAAAGGTAGGTCCTGAAAAAGGGAAGGGTGTCAAATCCACCAAGACAATTCCCCCCACACCTGTAAGGCTCGACCTGGATTTGGAAGAAGAAGATGTGGAGCGGGAACCGGAGCCGGAGGTGGGCGTCGAGTTTGATTTGGAGGAGGAAGTTGAGAGGGTGATCGAGGCTCCGAAGGGCTCCGTCGTGAGCACCCCCATTTTCACTCTGGATGCGGCTGGACTCCGAAAGATGTTAGCGAGACAGCCAGAGCTCTTGGAACCAGGACTGAACATTGTGACTGATGAAAAAGGGAGACTGGTTGGATCGGGTTATGCCACCGATGTCGGCACGATCGATTTGTTAGCCCGGGATGCAAAAGGGGGCCTTGTGGTCGTGACGGTCGTTGAATTCGGGCAGGATGAGGAGGTGGTGGCAGAGATGCTGCAGCGGATTGGCTGGGTCCGGAAGAATCTGGGAAAGGGGAAGCAAAAAGTCCGGGGGATCGTCGTGCTGGAACAGGTTCCCAAAAACCTGAGTTACGCGGCCGCCGCCGTGGCCGACACGATCGCCTTCAAAACATATTGGGTCGCGCTGACCTTCGGCGATGTGGAGATCTGATGAGCTTTGAGTTGCTCGCGACAGATTCGGTCGGGGCCCGGCGCGGGCGGCTCCATACTGCCCGTGGAACCGTAGAGACCCCCACCTTCATGCCCTGCGCTTCCGTGGGCGCAGTGAAGGCCCTTTCCTCTCACGAGGTGCGCGAGGCGGGAATAGAGCTCATCCTCTGCAATACGTACCACCTCTACCTTCGGCCGGGCCACGAACTCATTCGGGACCTGGGGGGCCTTCACGCCTTCACTGGCTGGGATGGCCCGATCCTGACCGATAGTGGGGGGTTTCAGGTCTTCAGCCTGGCGCCTCTCCGGAAAATCACGGAGGACGGGGTCCTGTTTCAGTCCCACCTGGACGGGTCTCGCCACTTTCTCTCTCCGGAAAAGACGATCGCGATCCAGCAGGCGCTCGGCGCGGACATCATCATGCCCCTGGACGAATGCGCCCCCTATCCGATATCACATGGAGAGGCCAAGGATGCCTTGGACCGGACCCTGCGTTGGGCTGAACGGTCCAGAGATGTCCACAAGGAGACGGATCAGATCCTCTTCGGGATTGTCCAGGGCGGGATCTTTCCCGATCTCAGAGAACGCGGGGTCCGAGAGATGGTCCGCCTTGGATTTGACGGGTACGCCATGGGCGGTCTCAGTGTGGGAGAGACCAAGGCCGAGATGGAGGAGGTTCTGGAGGCAGCCCTGCCCCATTTACCCACCGATCGGCCCCGGTATCTCATGGGGGTTGGCACCCCCACGGACCTCTTGGTCTCTATTGGGGCAGGTGTGGACATGTTCGATTGCGTCATGCCTACCCGTCACGGTCGCACGGGTAGCCTGTTTACCGCCACGGGCCACCTGAACATCAAGGGGGCTGCCTATGCGCGCGATCCTTCACCGGTCGATCCTTCCTGTACCTGTTATACCTGCCGACATCACTCGCGGGCCTATTTGCGCCATCTCTTTGTCACGGGGGATATTCTCGGGCACCGGCTCAATACCTTACACAATCTCCATTTCTATAGCATGCTGATGCGTCAGGCCCGAGAGGCCATTGCAGAGGGGCGGTTCGCCGTGCTTCAGGCAGAGACACTCCAGCGGTTGTCGTCCGAGCAGATATCCGAGTAAACCGGCATCCACGAGAGAGGAGAATAGACTAATGATCGACTTGGCCTACGCGATAGGGCAGACGCCCGGAGGCGGAGGTGGGGTAGGGGGTTTTTCCGCCCTGATTCCCTTGGTGCTGATGTTTGCCATCTTCTACTTCATCTTGATCCGCCCCCAGCAAAAGAAGCAACGGGAACAGCGGGAGATGCTGAAGGCCCTCAAAACGGGCGATCAGATCGTGACCGCGGGCGGGATCTACGGGACCATCATTGCGATAGATGAGAACAAAGTGAAGCTCAAGATCGCCGAGAATGTCAAAATTGATGTGACTCGCAGCTCTGTTTCCTCTCGGCTCGGCTGGGAAGGGGAGAAGAAGGGAAAAGAGGGGAAAGAGGGAAAAGAGGCATCGTGAGGTTCAGGCATGCGATGACCGACGACCGACTACCGTTGTCTGATGACCGTTATCCGACCACAGACGACCGTTAACCGAAGAGCGTAACAGGCAAATGGGCTTTTGCGGTGCTCGGTCGTCGGTAGTCGGTCATCGGTGAGCGGTTACTCTTTGCGGGCGACCACGATGGCGGAGTAGCCGAACGTGTAGAAGGGGAAGAGCCGCTTCAGGCGGAAGTCGCACTGCGCGATGGTCTGGAGGAACCAGACCTGGTATGACTTGAGGGGGAGCCTCTCCTTGGGGGGATCCTGAATCTTGTCGGGGATCAATGAAGAGAGAATGTGCGTCCCAGCCCGCTGGGTCACGGTGAGTCCGTGCCGGTTCAACAGGGATTGCATTTCCGGAAAGGTGAAGGTCTTGTAGGTCAGGTTCACCTTTGAGTCGTGGTTAAGGTATTCATAGGTCCATTGTCTGAGGTCTCCCCTACGCCGCGTGGTGATGGCGTTCCGGAGTTCGCGGAATTGATACAGCAGGCCGAGGTGCCACTTGTTATCGTACTCGAGCGTCACCGTGCCACCGTGGCGGCAGACCCGCGCCATTTCGGCAATCGCTTGCTCGTAGTTCTGGATGTGGCCGATCACATCCCCGTAAGAAGAGACGAAATCCACCGAGCAATCCTGGAGGGGGAGCTGTGTGGCGTTCCCCTGGAGGAGGGTGACATTTGTCAATCCCTGTGCCTTCAGCTTGTCTTGGACTTTTCGCATCAGCGCTCTAGAAATGTCGATCGCGAGCACGTGTTTTGCCTGGGGAGCAAATTGAACGGTCTGGAGTCCTGACCCACAACCGACATCCAAGACGGTCCGTCCTCGCCAGTGGGGGCTCAGTTTCTGGACAAAATAACCCAGGACCTTATAACCATTGACGTAAAAGGGATTGATGCGGTGATCAAGGATGTCGTACTCCTCGGCCATCAGATCGTACGCCGTCTGGACGCGCTGTAGCTGATTTGCATCGAACTCGATTCCGCCCATGAATCCTCCCTAGGTTCTTTGGTCCCTCACAGCCGTTCCAGGAAGACGCACTTGAGATATTTGGTCTCCGGCACCGATAGGAGGACCGGATGGTCAGGAGCCTGGGTCCGGATCGCCAGGATGCGACACTGGATCTTGGCATCGGTTGCTGCGTCCTCGAGCATCTGTAAGAAGGTTGCCTCGCTCAGATGGTAGGAGCAAGAGGAAGTAACAAGGATTCCCCCGGTATTCAACAGCTTCATGGCTCGGAGGTTAATTTCCTTGTATCCACGCAACGCTCCGGGCAGGGCCTCTTTTGATTTGGTAAAGGCGGGGGGGTCGAGGATGATGAGATCGAAACGCCGTCCAGCACCCTGGAGCTGTCTGAGCTCGTCAAAGGCGTTCCCACGCCGAAAGGCGCACCGATCGGAGAGGTGGTTTCGCTTGGCATTTTCTGTCGCCGCCGCAACTGCTTCCGCGGAATTGTCGATCCCTTCCACACGTTGCGCCCCCGCCTTGGCCGCGTGCAGCGCGAATCCCCCCGTATAGCAGAAGCAATCGAGGACCTGTCGATCAGCAGCCAGCGGACGAACGGCAAGGCGGTTTGCTCGTTGATCGAGGAAAAATCCGGTCTTTTGTCCGGCGGCAATGTTTACTTGGAAGTAAAGGTCATCCTCCTGAATGTTGACGACCGGGTCGAAAGGGGTCCCCACGAATTCCTTCTCCACAGTGAGACCTTCGAGAAGGCGGGAGGGGGCGTCATTGCGGAGATAGGTCCCGTGTGGGTGGATCAGCTCTTGGATCACGGGCAACAAGACCCCGCGGAGTCGCTCCATGCCAGCCGTGAGGATCTGGATAACCCCGATATCCCCGTAGCAATCGAGGAGGAGACCGGGCAGAGCGTCTGCCTCCGCGTACACCATGCGAATGGCGTTGGAAGGGATGGCGAGTCGCTGCCGGTAGTCCATGGCGGCCGCGATCCGCCTGCGGAAGAAAGCGGCGTTGATCGGCTCCGCATCTCGTGTGAGAAGGCGTACAAGGATCTGGGAGTCCGGATTGATGTACCCCCGGCCGAGAAAGCGACGCCCAGTTCCGTAGACGTCAACGAGATCCCCCTTGCCGAGTGCACCATCGGTTTGCTCCACATCCGCCTGGTAGATCCAGGGGTGTCCCCTCAGTACTCGCAGCTGTCCCCGACGGCGGAGCACGACACTAGCCATGGTAGGAGCTGCCCGTGGCCTCCCGAAATTGTCACTTATGTACTGTTAGCAAGGAAAAATTGCAAGGGAAAAGAGGCCCCGCCCTCTTACTGTCCTGCCGTGGTCGCTCTAGTCAATTGGGCCTCTCGAGAACTGGGGTGCTGTGTGATCAGGGTCTCGAGCAGGGCCTCTGCCTGGCGTGTGTCTCCTAGTTGCAGGTAGACATGGGCCCCTCTAAAGAGGGCCCGAGGGACTTCGGGGCTGCCGGGATAGTCCCGGAGGATGGTCTCATACTGGAGGAGGGCATCGGCATACTGCCGCTGGCTATACAGGGATTCTCCCAACCAATAGAGCGCCTTTGGTGCCTGACCGTTGTCAGGCTGGGCTGTGAGGTATCTCCGGAAGTGCTTGGTCGCGCTCGGAAAGTCTCCCTGGATGTAGTCACGGGTCCCGGTCTCGTATATCTGCTCGAGGTTCAAGGTCTCCTCTCGTCCCTCCACCCGGAGGCTTGCCACCTGGGGCCCGTCTTGGTTGCCGTTTGGCCATTCTAGTTTCGCACCCGGCGGAGGTGATGTGTCGGTCGAGAATTGGGGAGATGCGGGCCGCACGGTCCTTACGAGAGGGATGGGAGGTCGTGGGGCCATGTCGATCAACAGTTGTGACGTTTCCTCTTCCGTGACACTGGGGAAGGCAAAGCGCTGAGGGGCTGGAGGGGACAGGAGACCAGCCATTTGATTGATGATTTCCTCACCGGTGGCCTTATCCCGCTCTGGAAGAGAATCGGCGTTTACAGAAACCCTGGTGGCGTTCGCTGTGATGCGGGTAATGGTGATACTGAGATCATAGCTGTCAGAAGCTACGGCTACGATATGGTATGTATTTTCACGAGCCTCACTCTCCCTGATCGTAAAGGCCATATCCTTAAGCGCTTGGTGGCAGGCCCGTTTCACCACTGGCATCGGTGCGGAGAACGTGCGTTCGACGGTCTGGGACTGTACATAGGACGCCCCGGTAAAGGCCGTGCCGACGACGGTGGCCGCCGCGCCCAACGCAGTACAACTCGTAAGCCCCATGGCGAGAAGGCCCAGACACAAGCCGATCTTCGTGTCCTGTTTCACGAATGGGCTCCTCCAAGGGTTGGTTGCCGGAATTAGAGATGGAAAGACCTTATATGTCAAGGGCTTTTTTCTAGTTTGATGATGTTTGGGTTTAAGGATTGGTGATTAGCTCTTTAGGAGAATAGATAGGATTTGGGGAAGGATCACGCCCGCTGCACCCTGGAAGTGACTATCAACAAGGGGAGTGATTGGGGTAGGGACGGGATTGATCTCGGCGACGAAGGCACCGCGGTCCTTGGCCACGATAGGCAGGGAGGCGGCAGGCTGGACGAGGGCTGAGGTGCCAATCGTGAGAAAGATATCGGCTGATTCGGCAGCGGCGAACGCGCGGGCTTGATCCTCGACGGAAAGGGACTCGCCGAACCAGACGACGTCAGGGCGGACCATACTTCCGCATGCACATTGGGGTGGCAGCAGACTCAACGGGACTTCACGGTTTTCGTAAACGGTTCCCTCGGTCAGGCAGCGGACCTGCCAGATACATCCGTGCATTTCAATGAGACGCCGGCTGCCGGCCAGCCGGTGCAGGCCATCGATATTTTGGGTGATCAGCAGAAAGTCGGGAACGATCTGCTCCAGTTGGGCGAGGACCTCGTGGGCAGGGTTAGGGGATGCTGGTGCGATTTTCTGGCGCCGCCAGTCGTACCACTCCCAGACCAGCCTTGGGTCGCGCGCAAAGGCCTGGGGGGTAGCCAGGTCTTCCGGTTTATAGTGCTGCCAAAGACCCTCGGGGCCCCGAAAGGTGGGGATACCACTCTCCGCCGAGACCCCAGCCCCCGTCAATGCCACCACCGACGTCGCGGTTTTCAAGCGTTCGGCTATCGCAGTAAATGCCGAATCCATGTTGCTTCAGATTCCTTTCGTTTCGTAAAGTTCTATCGCGAATTCTGCCACAGGCAGAGACGAAGGGCAAGTGTGAGAAAAGGGCTTTGAACTTTCTTGACAAGCTGCTATGGTATTGGCCCTATCACACCATTTCTATTTGACTTTACCCGCCCATGCTGCTAGGAATGGGAACCCAGCGTGTGGGTGTTCCGTAGGGAGAGGTCCTGATCGGACCCAACGGAAAGGAGGCTTCAATGCTTAGACGCAATACTGCCGGGGGAAGTGCTGGTTCCGATCTCTCCAACGACGGACCTGCCTCGGTCTCATCTACCCTCCTGGGCGTGACCGGAAGCACCGCCAAATTCGAGGGAAAGTTTGAAATCGCCGACTCAATTGAGATCCAGTGCGAGGTGGGGGGCGAGCTGAGTGTTGGCGGGAAGTTCGTTATTGGCGAGAGGGGTTCCGTCCGTGCCGATGTGCAGACCGTCGATGCCGTCATCCACGGGGAATACGAGGGGAACTTGATTGCGACCGGGAGTGTGGAGATCACTCCCACAGGACGGGTAGAGGGCAACCTCAAGACCAATTCGCTGGTTATCTCTCGGGGTGGATTGTTCAACGGCAACGTGGCCAAGCTTAAGGAATCAGACATCGAGGCGGGCAAGCCTCCGGTCCAATTGGTGAGAGAGAAGCAGGTCGCCAAGGAGAACTAGGCGCAGGAAGTCCTGGCCTGCGGGTTTTTTGTCATGCTGTGGAATTCCAGGCGTAAGTCGAATCAGACCGGCATCATGGCCTTCATCGGCGAAGGCTCCGAGATTGAGGGGAAGTACACCTTCAATGGCGCCGGGACCGTCCTGATCAACGGCAAGTTCCATGGCGAACTTACGGTCACGGATGCGCTCATCGTTGGCGAGAACGCCGTCATCCACGCCACGATCCGGGCACAGTCGGTGGTGATCTGGGGTGAGATGGTAGGCAACGTCCACGCCAGAGAACGCGTGGAGCTCAGAGGGGCCGCCCGCGTCTTTGGCGACCTGGAAGCCCCCGTGGTGATCCTCGAGGAAGGTGTCCTGTTCGAAGGCCGGTGCCGGATGGGCGGATCGAGGCCCGATGAAGAGGTTCGGGATCCATCGGTAGTTCCGTTTAGGCGCTGACAGATCTTGCCCCCCCGACGAGCCTGCTGCGAGAAGTTCGATTGCAACCTCAGCCTGCCTGCGTTGCCCCGTAAGATTCCGCCTTTCCCTCCAGATCTTCGTTCAAGCTCCCCTTTTGCTCTTCTGGACCGCGCCAAGATTTGATGCGGATTTTCCGGCAGCCGGTTGAATGTCGGCAGGCCATCAAGGACTCAGAACCGGTCAGTATCGTGCCTAAATCAGCAGGGTAGGAGCCTGTTTAGCAGTACGACTCCCACGGGCGTCGGGGACAACCTCGGCGCCCGTGGTGTTTTTATCTGCTTGATTCGCCTTTTGCTTTTACCGAAGAGTGACAAGGAAGAGCGGCTGGTTAGGGTCTCAGAAGAATTTGGAGGCGGGAACGTATTCCATCCCGTGGGCCTCGGCCACGGCCGGGTAGGTGACGTTGCCGTGGATCACGTTCAGCCCCTTGGCGAGCTCAGGCTGCATCTGGGCCGCTCGCTTCCATCCCTTCTCGGCGATGTCGAGGACATAGGGAAGGGTGGCGTTGGTGAGGGCAAAGGTGGCGGTGCGGCCGTAGGCGCCGGGCATGTTGGCCACGCAGTAGTGGAGGATGCCGTTTACCTGGTAGACCGGGTCGCTGTGCGTCGTGGGGCGGGTCGTCTCCACGCATCCCCCTTGATCCACTGCGACATCGACGATGATCGAGCCAGGTTTCATGAGCTTCAACATGTTCCGGGTCACGAGGTGGGGCGCCCTGGCCCCGGGGATGTAGACGGCACCCACGAGGACATCGGCTTGTCTCAAACATTCCTCAATATTCAGTTGGTTGGACATCAGGGTGGTCGCGTTGGGTGGGAGGACCTCATCTAGCGACCGCATCCTTGAAGGGTCTATCTCTAAAAGAGAGGCTGAGGCGCCCATTCCTGCCGCCATCCTGGCTGCGTTGTAGCCGACGATCCCACCTCCCAAGATGGTGACGGTGGCGGGCGGAACCCCGGGTACGCCACTGAGCAGTACTCCCCGTCCCCCGAGAGGATTTGAGAGGTAGTGGGCAGCGATGGGCAGGGCCATACGACCGGCGATCTCGCTCATCGGCTCGAGCAGTGGCTTGTGACCATCGTCCATTTCGACGGTTTCATACGCAATCCCCACCACCTCACGCTTCAGGAGGGCCTGGGTGAGTTCGAGGGATGGAGCGAGATGGAGGAACGTAAAGAGAATCTGGCCAGACCGGAGGATCTCGTACTCACTCGGTACGGGTTCCTTCACTTTGCAGATCATCTCGGCCCGGGCATAAATTTCGGACGCCGTAGCGACAAGTTCCGCCCCCACCTCGGCGTACTCCTCGTCCATGATCCCGGCACCTGCTCCCGCCCCATGTTCGATGAGCACGAGGTGTCCCTTGGCGGTCATCATTTGGACCCCGGCCGGGATCATCGCCACCCGATGTTCCTGGTCTTTGATCTCTTTGGGTACGCCAATAATCATTTAACTTTTTCCGTTCATGGTTCAGAGTTGATGGTTCATCGTGCAGACGAGGTGCAATCTGTGGACCATAGAGGCTGGGTCCTGAACCTCAACCCTGAACCCTGAACTGTGAACCGTGAACTGATCAGAGGCCCCAATCGCGAGGGTAGCGGAAGTCTCGATCAATGGTCCGGACCGAGACCTTGGCAATGACCGGTGGCCGCCGCTTGTACTGGGACGATTTAACCCTGTGGAAGACTGCCTCAACAAAGTGCGCCTCGAAACCGAGTTCGATGAGGTCGGGGAGTTCGTACCGTCGGTCCACCATGTAGTACAAGAGGCGATCCACCGCCTCGTACGTAAAGCCCAGCTCCTCCTCATCAGTCTGTCCCACCCACAGGTCGGCACTGGGCGTTTTTTCCACGATCTCGGCTGGGACCTTGAGATGCCTGGCCAGCCATCGTGCCTGGGTTTTGTACAGATCTCCGATGGGATTGAGAGCCGAGGCCATGTCGCCGTAAAGCGTGCCGTAACCCAGGAGAAGTTCCGTCTTGTTGCTCGTGCCCAAAACTAAAGCCCCCAGGCGGGCGGAATGGTCGTACAGAACGGTCATCCGTTCCCGGGCCATCTTGTTCCCCCGTCGGATATGATCCGCATCCGGGAACGCGGTAAAATAGGCATCGATCTGCGGGGTAATGTCCACCTGGAGGAAATTGATCCCGAGCCACTCCGCGATGAGTCGAGCATGGGAAAGGCTTTCGGGGTTCGAAGTCTCGTAGGGCATGCTGACTCCCCACACGTTGCCGGGGCTCAGGGCGGCCGCTCCTAAGGTTACGGAGAGCGAAGAGTCCAGCCCACCCGAGACCCCGACGACCACCCGATGGAAGCCGGCTCGCTGGACTTCACTTTGGATGAACCCGGTCAAGATCTTGGTACAGAGATCCCAATCCAAAGTGAGTTGCGGGGTGATGGTCGAGGCGTTCATGGGGTCCCTTCCGCACGAAGCCGAAGTATTCGCTGCAGTTCCCGAGTAATTCGCTGCAGCTCCCGCACCGTCAGGTCCAACCGCTCGTCCCGCAGCAGGGGATTCGCAATCCGCTCTCGTCGGACCTCCCGGCGGTCAACGGCCACGTGGAGAAGCTGTTCCTCGAGTAGAGGCGCCTTGAGCAGGACATCTCCGGTCGGTCCGATGACCTCAGAGCCTCCCCAAAAGCAGGTGCCGTCCTCGTACCCGACCCGGTTACAGTAGCAGAGGACGCAGGTAAAGAGCTGGGCGTAGGTGCGGTTTAGGCGCTCCCAGGCGGCCGCATTGGCGAACGTCCCCTCCGGCAAAAGCCCCCGGCCGGGACTGGCAGATATACAGAGGATCAGTTCGGCGCCGTCCAGAGCAGCGATGTAGGGAACGGCGGGATGCCACAGGTCCTCACAGATCGTAAGGGCCATTCGGCCAAATCGGGTATCAAAAGCCCGAATGGTCTCCCCTGGGGCGAAATAGCGACGTTCATCAAAGATGCCGTAGGTGGGGAGGTAAAACTTTCGGTGCAGGTGACGAATTTTCCCGTCTTCCAAATACGCTGCGGCGTTGAAGAAGCGATGGTCGGAGGACTCTTCCACGAGCCCGACGACGATGGCCATCTCTCGGCTCATCTCCTTGAGTGCGTTGAGCCGGGGGTCCCGGGGAGTGAGGGCGATTGAGGGGACCATGTCTTTGAGGAAGTACCCGGTGAGGGAGAGTTCCGGAAAGAGGAGAAGATCCACCCCCTGCCTCGCTGCCTCGCGCAGGATCTTGTCGTGGAGGGCGAGATTTCTGTCCAGGTCCCCCAGCGCCGGAGAGACCTGGGCGATCCCGAGGGTGAACTTCTCCATCGATTTCTTCTCCCCTTTTCCTCTCAACTCCGTTTCCTTGACACGCTTCAATAGATTTAGTAAGGTTCCTCCGCACTCAGCTCCGGCCGGAGGTAGTCATGGAAGAAGCCCTCATGCGCATCCGACTGGCCCTGACCCTTGCCCTTCGGGATCAGGAGCAGAGCGTACGGACCGAAGCAGCTCAAGCGATGGAGCGCATCGAAGGGGTGTCCGCACTGGAGCGTCTGGCGGCGAGGGCCGAGTCCGATGACACGCCTGAAGCCCTTCGGGCGGTGTACGCTGTGGGGAATATCGGCGGGGAAAAGGCCTTCGCGATTCTGCTCAAGGCGTTAAAGTCCCCACACGTAGATGTCCGAGCCGCTGCAGTGAAGCTCCTCGCTCCGACCCGAGACCCTCGGGTCGTGGAACACTTCATTCAGACCTTGGACGATCCGAGTCCCGATGTCAAGATCCTCATCCTGGAGGCCCTGGGCGACCTTCGGGAACCAAAACTTTCGGAGATCCTCACCCCGAAGCTGCAGCAGTCATCCGGTCCAATGCGGGAAGCGCTGATCACCACCCTCGGCCGGCAGGGAGACATCCGCGCTATTGAGGTGCTCCTCCCTTTCTTGACGGATGGCGCGCCGACGATTCGTCAGCGAGTCGCGGAGGCCCTGGGTCACCTGGGGGTCCGGGCAGCAGAGGCGGGAGAGCGTAAGGGGATCAGCCCTTCTACGTAACACCCTTTCCTTGTAATACCTTCGCAACATCGATCCCATGGATGACTGGATCGACGGCGACGACAATGGACCGGGTGAAGTCTTCCGCCTCGGTGTCCCACTCCATCAGGCTGACCTCCGGCCCGTCCGCAATGTTACCCTCGGGGTCCCGGACAATCCGCACCCATGGCCGAGCGATTTCCTCGGGCCTCGGACGCGTGACCACCGCGATCTCCCTCGTTGTCAGACGCACTGCCGTTCCCGGCGGGTAGATGCCGAGCATCTCGACAAAGCCTTCGAGTACCTCGGGATCGAAGGTGCTTCCGGATAGGGTCTTCATTAACGTGATGGCCTCGTTGGGTTCGAAGGTCCGCTGGTAAGGTCGGACGGTGGTGAGGGCGTCGTACGAATCGGCAAGGGTAATCAGCATCGAATAGGGATGGATCTTCTCCTCAGGGGTTACGGTAGGATACCCCGTCTGGTCGTGTCGCATGTGATGTTCCCGGACCACGTGAAGGGCGATCTCTGAGGTGACCCCCATCTCCTTGAGAAGATGCACTCCCTCATCCGGGTGCGACTTCATGAGTGCCCACTCCTCATCGGTGAGCTTTCCGGGTTTGCGGGTAACCTCCTCAGGGATGCGAATTTTTCCAAGGTCGTGGAGCAGCCCACCCAGCCCCAGTTCCCGCAGGGCCGCCGCGTCAAGTCCTATACTCTCTCCCAAGGCCATGGCTAACGTCCCCACATTTACCGAATGATTGAAGAGGTACTCGTCGTAGCTCTTGATCATGGTCAGGGCGAGGAGGGAGTGTTTTCCCTTTAAGATCCCACCGACGACCTCCTCAACAACTTGTTGCAACTCGCTCAGGGAGGGAACTTTCCCCAGGCGGACATCCTGGAAGACATTTCGGATGGTCTGCAGGGCACGACTGTAAATGACCCCTGCCTGTTCCAGGGTCATCGCCTCTTCTTGTTGCATGTCCACGACTTGTTCTTGCTGGGGTACAACCTCCTCGGCTCTTACTTCAGGCTGCTCCTCCGCGACGCCTACAAGGAGGATATGGGTACCTCCCTGTTTTTTGAGGTCCTGTTCGATTTCAAGCCCTTTAATGTCCCGAGCGAGTGCCTCGACGAGGTGTCGAAGTTCCTCCACTGTGCAGCCTTTCAGAAAGCTGACCCCCTGGATCTCCGCGCGCTGGAGCCGGCTCACGAGTTTCTCGGCAAGGTCAGCCTTCGCCGTGAACGGCGTTCGTTCAACGACCAGGGTGTCATGGAGTACGCCGAGGGTGATCCGCTCTCCCCCCCCGAGGAGCCTCTTGAGAGCTTCGTGGACCTTTTGGAGGGCGGTCGTGGTGGCCGGATGGGTAGGGGAATACAGGCCCAGATTCTTCCAGGCGGCGTTCAGGCTGAGGAGGAACTGTTCAGCGTCGAATGGCTGCACCGTCATCGAGTTTCCCCTTCGGAGGGCTGTGCGCGACTCAGGGCCCTTTCACACGCCTGCCTCAGGTCGGAACGAGCCGATTGTGCGACCGCCCGCAACGCCTCAGTGGCATCCGCCCCGCCCAACTCACCGAGGGCGTGGGCGGCAGCCAGTCGAAGCTCCTCGATCGCTTTGCGGGAGAACCATTGTTTCCGGCGCAGGATCGCGATGAGAGTTGGGAGCGCCTGGGGATCCCCGATGGTCCCGAGCACCGCGATGGCCGCCTTCTGCTCTTCCAGTTCCCGAATTCCCGGTCGCTCTTCGGCAATCTGCCGAAGCATCGGCACAGCCTCCTTCAACTTTATCCCCCCGAGAGCCGCCATGGCTGTCTGTCGCACAGAGGTGTCGGTGTCTTGTAATGCGGCGAGCAAAGGCGAGCGTGCCACCCCGGGATCCATGTGTCCAAAATTCCTGATGACCTCCCGGCGGATGCGGGGATCCGAGTGCCGGACGATTTTCAGGAGGATGTGTTGGACGTCAGGTGTTGACAGCTTAAGGAGCAGGGGGAGCAGGCGCCGAACCGTTTCCCAGGACGGTGCGGACAGTTCCGAAATCACGGCCCGTTGAAAAGGGGTACCCATTCGGGGCAGGAAATCCGTCAGCTTCCGCCGCGCCGCCGTCTGTTCCTCAACCAAAAGCTGCTTGAGCATTGGCCCGGTCATCTCCTCATTCAACGTAAGCAAGAGCTGGACCAGATCGTCCTCCGGGACCGCCCCCCCTCGACAGAAATCCTCAATCACGGGCTGAGGGCCTGTTTCGCCTAACAGGGAGAGAATGCCTTCACGGGCATAGCGCGTTACCGTCTCATCCTTGGCGCCCGAGGGTTGGAGTTCCGAGGCAAGGGCAGTCATGATCCGGAGGCAAGGATTGACCTCACCCCGGGCCAACGCCTCGCGCCCCCACTGGCAGAGCTCTTGCGTCAGTTGCTCGTACCGCGCTGGCCGGTCCGTCTTTCTGAGTTCGATGATGAGTCCCTCCAGGTCAGGCTGGGCTTCCTCTTCCTCGGCTGCTTCCGTAACGCTTTGGGGTTGGGTCGGTTGAACCGGATCGGGTTCGAGCTGCTCGGTCGGTTTCGTTGGGAGGACCTCCGGTGTCGGGTCCGGAGGCTTCTCGGTGAATGTAAAGTCGAAGTCCTCCAGCTGTACCGTGGTCGCTCCACGCTTCTGAAGGAAGGCCCTGGCTCCCCCCTGCCGGGATAGGTCCGCCGAATCCACGACAAAGAGTTCCGTAAGATGCTGAAGATCTTCGAGGCGAATCCCAGGGAGGAAAAAGATCGTCCGAATGCCTCGGAGGAATAGCTCATGGGTGAAGCCACGGAGGACGGGATGGTCCTGGCCTACGAGGGTTTCGCCATGAAAGAAGCCGTCGCGGCCAATGCGGAGGGAGAGGGGAGCCTGCCGGGTTAAGAGGTTTGCGATCCTTTTGTGGGGGTCATCGAGCGCCCGGGCCCTGGCTGGGTGGTTGCCCGTGTAGGTGAGAAAAACTTTTGTAGCCCTTCTAATGCCGACGAGAATCTCTGCCAGCTCGCGGCGAAGAACTGCATCCGCTTGACGATCTCTGCTTTCGTCCGTGGCCATCCTCGGTTTTTCCGCCCTTGCCACCACCGGCGCATTCTGACTGGCGCCTAGGTGGAATATAGCAAAATGCCGATAACTGTCAATAAATACAGTGGAAGAAACAGTCAGAGGGTATCCACGGGATCCACGTCGATCTCCACCTGGATCGATCCTCCCTTGGGGGTTGAGAAGTCTTCGAGCGCGGTCATCACCTTCTGACTGGGGGGAGCGTCCGATGGTCCCTTGACGAAAAGGTGCCAGCGGAATCGACCCCGGAGGCGTGAGAGGGGGGCGGGGGCAGGGCCATCGATCTCGGCGGTGATGGGGTCCTGCCGGAGGACCGTGCAAAGCTGTTGGGCCCCCTCAGCTGCCACGGACTCCTTCGGGCTCGAGATGACGAGGTGGATGAGGCGAGTAAAGGGGGGGAGATTTCGCTCTCGGCGCGGTTGAAGCTCTTGTTGAATAAACGAGAGGAAATCCTGGTCCAAGGCTGCCTTGATGCAGTAATGATCGGGGTTGTATGTCTGGATCACGGCCTCCCCCGGCAGCGGACCCCTTCCAGATCGGCCCGCCATCTGCATGAGGAGCGCAAAGGTTCGCTCTCCCGCTCGGAAGTCGGGGAGGTTCAGACCGATATCAGCCGAAAGTACCCCCACGAGGGTGACGTTCGGATAGTCGTGCCCTTTAGCGATCATCTGCGTGCCGACCACGATGTCCAGATCCCCGTGTTCCAGCCGCTGTAAGAGGAGGTGATGCCCCTGACGGCCGGCCGTGGTATCCCGGTCCATCCGTGCGATCCGGGCTTGGGGAAAAAGGTTTCGCAGCTCCCGCTCCACCTGCTCTGTGCCGATTCCGAGCTGCCGAAGGTTCGCACTACCGCAGCCAGAACAGTGATCGGGCGCTCGCTGTTGATGATCGCAGTGATGGCACCGTAGGAGTCCGGCTCCACGGTGAAAGATGAGGGCAACGCTGCAGTGGGGGCAATGCATGAGGTAGCCACAATCGCGACAGAGGAGGGAGGTGGCAAAGCCCCGCCGGTTCAACAGCAGCAGGACTTGCTCTTGGCGGCCGAGGCGGTCACGGATTCGGTCTTGGAGGAATCGAGAGAGAATGAGGCGTTGCCGAGGCACCTTCGGCTCCTGGCGCAGATCTACCACCGTGATCTTGGGGAGCACTCCCTCCCCGATCCGCACGGGAATCGAGAGTAACCGGTACGGGCCGACTTTCGTGCGGTGAAAACTTTCGAGCGAAGGGGTGGCCGAGCCCAGGAGAACCGGACAGGACCACATGTCACCCCGGAGCAGCGCCACATCCCTGCCATGGTATCGGGGCGTGTCCTCTTGTTTATACGCGGGGTCGTGCTCTTCATCCACGACGACTATCCCGAGGCGGGACAGAGGGGCGAAGACGGCAGATCGGGCTCCGACCACGATGTCCGCTTCTCCTCCTCGGATGCGAAGCCACTCGTCTAGTCGCTCCCCCGGCGTCAGTGCACTGTGCAACAAAGCGACCCGGTCCCCGAAGCGGCCCCGGAATCTTTCCGCAGCCCTTGGCGTGAGGGCGATCTCTGGGACCAGGACTAAGGCTTGCCTTCCGTGTTTGACAACCCCCTCAATCGCTTGGAGGTATACTTCGGTCTTACCACTGCCAGTCACACCGAAGAGGAGGAAGGGAACGTAGCGGCCTGTGGCGGCCGCTGTCTCGATCTGACGGAGCGCCTCCTGCTGAGGGGGGGAGAGGGGAAGGGGGTCAGTCGGGGTCACCGGAATGTCCCGGAAGGGATCGCGGCGGACCGGGATGAGGACGGTTTCGATAAGCCCCTTGTGGATGAGGGCAAGGATGATCGATGGGGACTGGGTGATGCTCCGGGCCTCCTGAGCCGGGAGAGTCCCACCGAACTGGAGGAGATGGGCGAGGAAATCTGCCTGGCGGGGAGCGCGAGCCTTCAGAGAGGCAATGGCTGCTTCAACGTCACCGGAAGACCCGAGAAGCCGAAAAGATCGCTCCTCACGGGTCCGGACTCGAGGGGGCGCGAGGAGGGTTTCTACCGACAGGAGCCCCTTGGCGCGGAGTCGTTGCAGGATGGCGGGAGTGCTCTTCCCGAGTTGTCGAGTGAGCCGGCTGAGGGGGATGGCGGCGTCTGCGGGAAGGAGGCGGAGGAATTCCTCCTCCCGTTTTGAGAGATCGTGGCCTGCTTGGGTTTGGGCCTGACGTCCTTGGTGGGTGAGCCGGACTAACTTACGAGTGGAGGCATCGATGCCTGGCGGTAAGGCCGCCTTGATGACCTCTCCCCAGGATGCGCAGTAGTACTCCGCTACCCGGCGGGTAAGTTCCAACAGCCGTTGATCTAGAAGGGGCTCCGGATCCAGGATGTCGTGAAGCTCTTTGAGGTTCTGAATCTCGACCCGCTCCGGAAGACGCACAAGATAGCCGGAAACGACGCGCGTGCCCAGCGGAACGATGGCGCGCTTGCCGGGAGCGGCCGCCTCTCGGAGATGGGGCGGGATCGCGTAGTAGAGGGTCTTGTCAATGGACAAGGGAAAGGCAACCTCGGCGTAGGCGGGGAAAGATGACGGAGCCATAATTTCTTCCTTCTAGGTAGGGGTGCGCTGCCAGGACTATAATAGGAGCTGAACGCTATGTAAAGAGGGGGAGATGGGATGAGTTTGGGAGGGGGTATGCGAAACGGAGGGGCCGTCTTCCTCGATTTTGACCATACCCTCTTTGATACTGATCGGTTCTTCTGGATCGATATTCGAGCCGCCTTTATCCAGTTTGGGATCGATGGGGGGCGATGGGAGGAAAGCTACGCTCGGGTGTGGCCTGACGGATACTCGCTCGAGAAACATCTGGATTATTTGACCCGGCAAGGTCAAATGACAGTTTCCGTCAAGACCGCCATCCAACAGGTGCTTCGGGCGAGCTTTGCCGACCTCCGCTCGTACCTCTTTGCCGATGTGGAGCCGTTCTTAAGCCGTCTGCAGGCGGCAAAAATCCCCTGTTTCCTCCTCTCATTTGGGGACGCTTCCTGGCAAGAGTACAAGGTTCACGGGGTAGGGCTTGCTCACTTTTTTGAAGACGTCTTCTACACTCCCAAGGTGCAGGCCAAGGTGGAGGTAGTCGAGAAGGTGGTTGGACGTTTCGCGCGGATCGCCGTGGTCGATAACGATCCCCGGGAGCTCGATCTCATCAAGGCTCGCCACCCCGAGATTGAGACCTTGTGGATCACCCGAGTCCCGCGTGACGCCTTGGAGAGTGTGGATTCAGAGACCAGAGAGCGGTTCCGGGAAGCCCGAGCCTACGCGACCCTCCTCGCTGAGTTCCCACACCACCGCTGCCATACGCTAAGCGAGGTGACCTTGTGAGCCGCATGGTAGTTGCGGTTGCCCCCACGCGCATCGACTTCGCCGGGGGGACCCTCGATATTCCTCCCCTGTATCTCTTTCATCAGCCAGCGCTCACCATTAACGTTGCGATCAACCTCTGTGCCACCGTCACCGTGCAAGAGAGAACGGGACGAGGAGTCCGCCTCAGCGCCAGGGACCAGAACACGCAGGCCTTTTGGGCTTCATCAAGCGAAATCGAATGGCGGCAGAATCGCTTCCTGGAGTTGGTCTCCCGCCACCTGCGATCTTTTGCTCCCCTCCCAGGTGTCGAGGTGATTACCGATTGTCAGGCCCCTGCGGGAGCAGGTACGGGGGGATCGTCCGCCTTGGCCGTCGCCGCCACCGCGGCGTTGGCCAGCCTGAAGAAGCGCCGGCTGGCGAAGCCGGAGCTGATTGAGTATGCGCGGGCCGTGGAGACGCAAACCATCCGAGTTCCTACGGGATACCAAGATTACTACGCGGCGGCGTACGGGGGAGCCAGTGTTTTAGAGTTCGGTCTCACAGGGATCGTACGCCGGCCGGTGGCCACCGGAAAATTTCTCGAGGAACTGGAGCAGCATTTGCTCCTGGTGTATACCGGGAAGCCCCGGTTCTCTGGTGCCAACAACTGGCAGCTTTTCAAGAGACATATCAGCGGGGATCGCAAAGTGTTCGGCTTCTTCGAGCGGCTCAAATCGAATGCGGTCGCGATGCGGGAGGCTTTTCTCGCTCGAGACCTCCGCGGCATTGCGGAGGTGCTCAACGAGGACTGGGCGATCCGGAGGGCGATGTTGCCGAACATGACCACACCACTCATCGACACCTTGATTCGGAAGTCGCGGCGCGCTGGAGCCTTTGGCGCTCGGGTCTGCGGGGCGGGCGGGGGAGGATGTGTCGCATTTCTAGCTGACCCTACAGCCCAGAAGGGCCTGAAGAAATTGGTGGCTGCACATGGGGCGCGTGTCCTCCCTTGCCGCATCCACCGCCGGGGGCTGACAGTCCGAGAGACTTTCGTGTAGCGAAGGCCCTCGCGCGTCCCGCCTTGGGTGAAAGGAGAGATCGCATGCGGCTGGCCACAGTTCTCTGGGACGGAGAGCCCATCGTAGCGGTCTGTATTGGGAACAGCATCCTGAACCTCGCGACGAGCGCAGCGGCCCTGAAACGGCCGCGCAAGGAACAGCCGCCGTCGGACATGCTGGACTTGATCAATCGAGGTTCTCCGGCACTTAGGGTCGTTCAGGATCTTTGCCGAGAGGGGGCCCGCCGTCTCGCGAAGGGGACATGGGAGGCCAAGGCGAGGGATCCGATCGTTCGGCCGGTCGATCGGATCCGTTTTCTAGCCCCGATTCCCCGACCGAGGAAGAACATCATCTGCCTGGGCCGGAACTATGCGGAGCACGCCAGGGAGCAGCAGGCCGAGGTCCCTTCGGCCCCGGTTTTCTTTACCAAGCCCCCCTCGTGTGTCATCGGCCCCGAGGCCCCCGTGACTCGCCATTCGGTCACGGCGCAGCTTGACTACGAAGTCGAATTGGCGGTGGTCATCGGAAGGAAGGGATCAAATATCTCGCGGGCAAAGGCGTACGATTACGTCTTCGGCTATACCATCTTGAATGATATCACCGCACGGGACCTCCAAAGGAGGCACATGCAGTGGTTCAAGGGAAAGAGCCTAGACAGCTTTTGCCCGATGGGACCGTGGATCGTTCACACATCGGCCCTTCGCGATCCTCACGATCTCCGTATTGGCCTTCGAGTCAATGGTGATGTGCGACAGGCGGCGAGTACAGGGCACATGGTTTTCCGGATCCCGGAGCTCCTTGAGGTCCTCTCTGCCGGGATGACACTGGAGCCGGGCGATATCCTGGCCACCGGCACCCCTTCCGGAGTCGGTCAAGGTTTCAACCCGCCCCGGTGGCTTCAGGTCGGCGATGTGGTCGAGGCCGAGATCGAGGAGATTGGTCTCCTGCGGAATCGGATCATCGCCCCGGCCCGACGCGTGGGGCGCCCCCGGCGGCGTTGAGTGCTCGATGAACCGCCGTACCCGAAGCCCTTCGAAGGAATTCTGCTCTCTCAACCGCGACGAAGCATCAATTCGGTCATTACTCGGTCCGTACCTCGTCCCGATTCTGCTCCTCATCGTACACATACAGGGTATTGGGGTTTCCGTTCTTTGTCTTCTTGTAGAGCTATCGCAGTCAGGCATGTTGGCTTGACGATATCATCCCCAGGACGTTATCATCCTCAGCTAGTGCCTGAGAGGTTCTTCGTGCCCTCTGCCCTTGGACCACCTGAGCGGGTGGAAAGGAGAAAGCTAATGCTAGTGAACATAACGGCAAAAAAGAATGGTCCCTATCGCGTGGAAGTGGCCGATGGTACGATAAAGCTGTTGGACGCGGAAGGGAAGGAGTTCGATCTCAAAGGCAAGACAGCATTCTCGCTGTGCCGCTGCGGGCACTCCCAGAATAAGCCCTTGTGCGATGGAAGCCATTCGCGTGTCGGCTTCCAGGCTGATGACTCGGCCCCCCGGGTCAGCGGTTAGGTGGGGGGCTATCGCAAGGGGCGGCCGGTGAGACGCATGTAGTCCCGCTGGAGCAGTTTGAGGTCCTGCCAGGCGGTCCTTTTCTCGTTGGGATTCCGCAAAAGATAGGCTGGGTGGTAGCAAGAGAATTTCGGGTCAAATCTTTACCCGTTCAACAGGCTACGGTCAACTCTGTCGAAATTGGTTCCCGTTCAGGCGAATCAACTTTACTATACCATCCCTCGGGGGATAATTGGCCCAAGTTCCCTCCCTGGTCGACAGCGGTTGATAAACAAGGCATTGCGCTGATGGATGGACTAAGCGCGGGGTGCGCGGTGGGATGCATACCCTTGGAAAGGGTTGCCTCAGTACTCAGTCGGGGACCTTTACCCGATTCTGCTCATCATCGTACATATAGAGGGCATTGGGGTCTTCGTCCCGCACCTTCTTGTGGGAGCTGTCGCAGTAGGGCTTGTTGTTGGACAGGCCGCAGCCGCAGATCCATATCGGATCTTTCCCCTCGATTTCAAAGTTGTAGGGATCGGGCATGGGAGCAGCATACGACCTTAAAGGGCTTGCAAACACGTTGATAGGTGAATATAATTCATACAGTTGCAAGCCGGTGAACAGTTTTCATAAGAGGTGAATGTTTTTCACAAATTGACCATAGAGTGAATTTTGTCTGAAAAGGGTGAATGAAATATCGAAATTTGCTCCCGTAGGTGATTAGTTTTCATAGCTGGTGAACAGAACGATAAGGATTGCCAAATGGGTGATCGTTTTTCGCATCTCATAACCGATTTTCACGGACGGGCCGTTCCGGAACGAGTCCGGCCGGCCGGCTACGCTGCTCTGAGCGATCATTACACCTTGAAGTTGCCTCTGCCCCCTCGGCTCACTGCAATCGCCGAACGCCACCAACCGACTTCGACGAACGAGTGGCAGCTTCTCAGTCCGAGACATGCGCCGGACGATACACTCCTCGGACACCTTGAATTTGCCCTCAAATGGGAGGGCATTGATCTAGGTGTGCTGGCAGCGCTGTTTAGAGTGGTCGAAGATCGGGAAATTGTGAAGATGATTCGGTCCGCACCGACCGGTGCTTATACCCGACGGCTTTGGTATCTGTACGAATGGCTGACTGGCCGGCAGCTGAACGTTCCGGACCCGGGGAAGGTTCGAGCCGTACCAATCGTAGATCCCAAAAAGCAATTTGCGCTGCTAGAGGGTACTCCTTCCCCGAGGCATAAAGTCATAGACAACCTGCCAGGCACTCGTGCCTTTTGCCCAATGGTGCGGCGAACTCCCTTGCTTGAGCAATTTGTTGAGAAAAAACTCGATCAACGGGCGAGCGAAATCGTTGGCCGCACACATGCTGATGTAATAAGGCGTGCGGCTGCTTTCCTTCTGCTCAAAGACAGTGAGTCCTCCTTCCAGATTGAAGGAGAACAACCGTCAACTCAACGGATGGCGCGCTGGGGAAAAGCGATCGGTGAAGCCGGATCCCGCCCTCTCAGCATAGCTGAACTGGAACGTCTGCAAAGGATCGTCATCGGCGACTCCCGGTTGGTGCATCTTGGGTTGCGACAGGAGGGTGGCTTCGTCGGAATACATGATCGGAGAACCCAAGAACCAATCCCCGACCACATCAGCGCGCGGCCCGAAGACCTCAAAAGCCTTATCGAGGGCATCGTCGCGTATGATCGTCGCTCCGTGCCAGGCCGAATCGATGCCCTAGTTGCGGCGGCCTCGATCGCATTTGGGTTCGTGTACGTCCATCCATTTGAAGATGGTAACGGGCGGCTACATCGCTGGCTCATTCACCATGAACTGGCGAACGCGGGCTATAACCCACCTGGCGTGGTTTTCCCGGTCAGCGCGGCGATTCTCCGTGAGACTGAGCACTATCGCAAAGTCTTGGAATCCTACTCGCGCCCGTTACTTGACTTTATAGACTGGGAAGCAACAGCGACCGGCAACGTCCGAGTGGAAAACGATACCGCGGATTACTATCGCTATTTCGACGCGACTGCTCATGCGGAATTTCTCTACAAGTGCGTCGAGCAAACGATTGTGTACGATCTACCTGAAGAAATAGGCTATCTAGAAGCGTATGACCGATTTTCTCAAGGCGTCCAGGACATTCTCGACATGCCGAATCAGAAGATCGACTTGATCCATCATTTCCTGCGGCAGGGTCAGGGTCACCTTTCGACGCGGGCTCGAACGAAGGAATTCGCAGCACTGACCAACGCGGAGATCAAGCAGATCGAGGGTCTCTACGCGCAATGCTTTGGTAAAAAGCAGAATGAGAGTTGGATAGCGTCAGGATAGGGGTCAGATCCTTACTTGTGAGTCAATATACCTCTCTCTACGCTCTCGAAAAGCCAGTATTGTGTCCCCGTATTGTTCGCTCTCTACTCTCTTGAGAGGTTTCACAGCTGCCGGGTGGACTCAAGAGTAAAGGTGCGACCCCATCAACGGTTTATCCGCATCTCGGTCAAGATGCTCAGCCAAGGCGCTGGCCACGAGCAGATCATCGACGCAAAGTCAATGAATTTTCGGCATCACAGTGACTTTTTGACGTCTACAGCTGTGTGATCATTGCTCTGCCTCTGGCAGAGTTGGTCTCTCGGACCACCCCAGAGCCTCATGGATGCGGTCAAACTGAAGGTGGTGATTAATCGCCCACTCAAGCGCGTCGAAGGGCTCTGGACCCTCTGGCAGATCGGCAACGGCACGCTCCATTCTCCCGGCGCTCTCATGGATCTCTGCCCCGAAGCACTGTAGCTCGAGCAGCTGCCGCAGAAGGCATTCTCGATAAACCAAGTCCGTAACTGGGAGGTGGGGTGCCCCCGTTTCGATTCGGAAATCGGCGCCCGACACGTCCTCGCCATTGACGAGACGGCTCCTGATTCCGTAGAAATCCCACGCCCAGCACCCTGCGAAGCTAAGGTCCAAGGTCCTTCCACGTCGTCTGCGTCGGACATCGCTCCGCATGCGATTATCGAGGACGAAGCCCTGTATCCTTCTGGCAAACTCCGCCTGCTTATCGAAATCCGGAAGATCAAGAAGTGATTCGAATGCTGTTGCCATAGTGATCAGTTTCGTCGCATCGGGCTGCTCCGCACCGTCAAGGTGTGCCAGGCGGAACCACTCCACGCTGCGCCATATTCGATGGCAAGCTCGGGACGGACCTCGCACCGCCCTCGGAGGAGGTTGCCCATGGCTTCTAGGAGGTGTGAATCGTCGTCCCCGTGCACAGCTACGGCTGTCCACGGGCGGGTAAAATTCACCTGATCGAGGGGCCAAGTATGTGTCCAACGGCCAGCGGTGACCCCGACGTAATCGCTCCTGGCCGTGAATCGCTGGAAAATCAACTGGAACGAATCTGCACTAGGCGCAGGGAGATGGTTGTTGTGAAGCGTCCGGAGAATCTGGGCCTTTGCAATCATGGCGAGGGCCAGAACCGAGGTGGCTCGAATCAGGTCGACCTGTTCGTTAGCCTTATGATATCGGAAACCCGTCACTCCCTCGTGTCTAGCAACCACTACGAGCTCTACAGACCCCCCGTCGACTTCCCTATAGCGGGGGAGATATCGATCTAGGTACTCACGGACCACTGGATCCTGAACTGCCTGAACCTGGAGGGGGGAGAATGTGACTGTCCCTACGGTCGTCTCGCGGTTTATGCCCAGCCATGGCAAAAAAGCGATCTCAAACCCTGCCGCAGGCTCAGGACCCTCCGCGTTTAGGGCAGCATCATGCTGATTCATTCGGCTTCCCGCTCTATGGGCCCCACAGACCCGGGGTATCGTTCGGATCGCGGCGCCAGGGCTCTCTATCGGCCTCTCATTGCATACTTCCGGATCCCTCAACGTGGATGTGGATTGGTCTGTAGAGGTGTTAACGACGTTTTCACGTCAAGGCGCTTCGGTGCCTGGGAGTGTGCCGACTGGAACAGACGGGATTTCTTGCGTTATCGCAAGGGGCGGCCGGTGAGACGCGTGTAGTCCCGCTGGAGAAGTTGCAAGTCCTGCCAGGCGGTCTTTTTCTCGTTGGGATTTCGCAAAAGATACGCTGGGTGGTATGTGATCAGCAGAGGAATGCCGTAGTAGTCATGGAACTTCCCACGCAGCTTCGAGAGCGGCATCTTTGTCTTCAGGAGG
>JAPUFX010000139.1 GCA_027293415.1 Candidatus Methylomirabilota bacterium | reverse complement strand
CCCCACCATGTGGGTGGACGGGAAAAAGATCGTCGACAAGGGCGATTTGCTTGCTCTGGAGGACCCGGAAACCCGGGCTTTTGCAGCGAAATTTGGTGATCCTGATGAACTGCTCAAAGTTGAATGGGTTCCCAGAGTCGTTGGAGTAAACAACTAGATAAGACATCCCCTAGCACCCCTTTTTCGGACCGACCGGACGGAAGTTTTCCGCATTTGTTCCTTTGCGTAATACCTATCTAAGTATTTATGAAAGTATTCGAGGCCAAGGAGAGGGCACGAAGATACCTTGGCTAAATGCCTCCTCGACTGCTCTACGGCTCCAAGTTCATCCGCCGCAGCAGGTCGTGGAAGCGGGGGTCGTCGCGGAGGGGGTCATTCTAGTCCACCTCCTTGAACTCAGTTTCCACCCAACAGTGTCGGCAAATCGAACACCTCACCGTTTTTCACAACCCATCGCACCTTGCGGGTATTCCTGATATCTGCCAGAGGATCCCCGTCAATGATCACCATGTCGGCCAGTTTGCCGGCCTCGATGCTGCCCAGATCCCTTCCTGCGCCCAGGGCTTCAGCCGACACGATGGTAGCGGATTGAAGTGCCTGGAAGGGAGACAGGCCACTGTCGACAAAGTGCTCGAGTTCAGTGTGAAGGCTTATTCCGTAGGGGATGATGGGGGAATCGGTCCCGGCAAGGATGCGACCGCCGGAGCGGCTAATGGCAAGAATGGTTTGCCCTAATGCTTTCATTCGAGTTTCGAGTACTTCCAAATCCGCTTCCCGGATCCGTTCCACCCTGCTTCGGGTCGAGTCAACAATCCAGGTTGGAAACAGCCGGCGAAAGCGGGGATCGTCCAGTAAGGTCGGGTCTCGATGGGCCTTCAACAGGAACCCGCCCCTGATGCCAACGGTTGGAGTCATCCTCATTCCCGATGCGGCAATCAGTTCGATCACATCTCGGTAAGTGTGGTTTAGGACCGTCTCCTTGGTCGGGTATCCATGCCGGCTGCGGCCACCGATATGTTCCACTCCATCGGCGCCATAGGAGGCTGCCGGATACAACTCGTGTGACGTCACAGCAATACCGTGATCGTGGGCGTACTCCACCACGCGCTTTTGCAAAAGATCGGGAAGGCGGACATAGGTTTTGATCAAGTCATAATCCAGAATTCGTGCACGTTCGAGTTCCATCTCAACCTGAGCCTCTGTCTCAAGAGCCCTTTCCCCCGAGAAGTGGACGCGTGACCCGGTAAACTTATTTCCGGTCAGGAAGACCCGTGGTCCCAGCCGAACGCCGGAAGCAAAAGCCTCCCGATCTTCCAAGGCTTCGTAGGGCGAGCCCCCCAGGCTGCGAATCGTTGTGATGCCGTATGACAGCCAAATTCGTCCAAGGGTTTCCCCATACCACTTCCTAGGGTGGCCATGGGTCTCGATAAGACCCGGGATGACGGTCTGACCGCTCGCGTCGATCACCCTTGCAACGTGCAATTCGGGACGATGATCTTCAATGCTTTGTATGCGGTTTCCCTCCACGATAATGTCCACATCACGACGCAGGGTGGCTTCTCTTCCATCGAATAACCGGCCTGCATGGATCACCACTTGGCCCTCCGGAATCCTGGGCTTCCAGGTCAGATCCAGTGGGACACCTCGGATCTGCCCGTCTTTCACCGAGACAATCTTCAGGCGGTCGTTCGATTGGAAAAGGATCTCTCTGGAATCTCGCGACCAACTCGGTGACTCAGCAGGCTCACGGGTCAGTTGACGGGGCGGTCCCATCGGTTCTCCCGTGCGTTTGACGGGCAGGACCCATAGCGTCCCGCCCATGACGAGAGCCATCTGGCCTCCATCCGGAGACCAAACGGGACCGTCTGTACCCCGGGTGCCCACGGAGCGGTGGGGAACCGGCACAAAAAATCTCTCCGAATGATCCTCCAGAGAAATAGCCAGGATTTGGTTCGTTCCTTCCCTGAACCGCGTCGAAGAAGGTTGAAGGGCTGAGAGCGCGATAACGCGACTGTCGGATGACCAGGTGAGGTGGCCGGGGCGCGAGAGGGCATCGTGGACCTTCTGGGTCTGACCACTTTCCACCTCGACCGTGTGAATTTCTCCGGCGTCGGTCAGGAAGGCGATTCGAGTTCCGTCCGGAGCCCAAGCAGCGGCTATTTCAGCTGCGGGTAGATTCGTCAACGCTCGTTCCTGTCCGGTACTCATGTTGCGCAACCAGAGATCGATGTTGCCATTGCGGTCAGAGGAAAAAGCTAGATACGAGCCGTCTGGCGACCAGGCCGGATCCATTTCTACGAATCGGTCGTTTGTCACACGGCGGGGAAGACCATTCAGGGCCATCACCCAGAGATCACCCAGAGCCACAAATGCAACTTGAGTAGCGTCCGGGGAAATGACCGGCTTCATGATGCCCAGGGCTCGCCTCGCCTGGGTCGAATTAAAATCTCTACGTCTCTGCTGGTACGCTTTCTGTGTAAAGGACACGGAGGCCATGAATTCAAGCGTTTGTCTGTTCCCTCCGCCAATGGACCTTCTTCTAATCTTGCCATCCGCCGTGTACAAAAACTCCTCGGGCGAGATCCACTGGGCTCGGAAGGGAAACACATCCTCCCCGGAAGTGAGGGAGCGTCCTGAGAGCATCAGCCGACTCTCGCCGTTGGCGATCACATTGAACAGGACCTGCCGGCCGTCAGGACTCCAGGAAGGCGCGTTGACTGAGCCGCTGGACTCGGCCAGAAGGCGTTCCTTGCCATCTAGTGTCGTAGCCCACACGCCCGGAGAATCTGAGCGATCAGAAACGAAAGCCACCTCGGCGCCGTCAGGCGACCAGGCCGGCATGAATTCATTGTCTGAATGGCGGGTCAGCTGCTGAAGCTCACCGGTCTCGAGGGTCAACACCCAAATGTCATAGTTCCCACTGCGATCCGATGAGAAAGCCAGCCGCCCACCGTCAGGTGACAGGTGAGGCTCTTTGTCGTCGAAGGGACCGGAGGTCCTCTGCCTGAGGCCCGTTCCATCGGTGCCGACAGACCAAATATCAAAGGAGCCGTCTCGATAGGAGTGGAAGGCGATGGTCTTCCCATCCGGAAACCAGGCCGGCTGCCTGATGTCACCCAATTCATCTGTAATCCGACGGGCAGGACCACCCCCTATCGAAACAACCCACAGGGTTCCCAGCAGATCCATGGCCACGGTCTCCCCGTCTGGCGACAGGGCAATGGCCAACGCAGTTCCCTCATTAATGGTCAAGTCGACTTGCCGGCTGCTCGCTGGTTGCGCAGTTACCGAAGATGCGATCAGAGCCGCGGCGATGACAAACACTACCGGCATGCCTTTTGCGATGAGATGGCGCATAGCAGCTCCTTTGTCAGTTCGTGGGCACCAGTCGTTTGAGTTCTTCAAACCAGTTGAGGACGAGGTTGATTCGGCCCCCCTGCTGCCCCTCCTCTTCCTTGATCATCAAGAATCGTTGGCCGTCGGGGGAGATGTCGTAGTTTGAAGTAGCAAATTGGTCTCTTAGGTAAGGCACTTCAAAGACCAGTTGTGACCTTCCCGAGGAAAAGACCGGTTCACTTTGCACCTCCACGACCATCATTTTGTCCCCCAGCCGGTAAAACAACTCGCGTCCATCGGCTGACCAGCGCGGCTCAGTCCCGCCTTCGGTCGAGATCGGCCACTTCCCTCCAGGGCCAGGGTAAGGTTGTACGTATATCTCGTCCCGGCCCGACTCATCCGAGACGTAGGCTAGCCACCGACCGTCAGGAGAGAAC
>JAPUFX010000138.1 GCA_027293415.1 Candidatus Methylomirabilota bacterium | reverse complement strand
AATCCGGTCGACCGAGACGGTCGGGCTCGACAAGATCGAGATGTCTTATATTGGGGGGTAGAATACGAACTGCACGTTGGCCGAGGTGATTCGGGAACAGATGGAGTACCAAGAGACGGTGACAAGTCAGAAATGTTTTCGCTGCGCCTTTCTCATGGAACCCCTTTTGGCAGATCGGTAGACGTCTGCGTCATCGGGGGAGGCGTTGTCGGGTGTAGTATCGCCTACCATTTGGCACGGAATTCCCGTCTCAAAATTCTTCTGCTGGAACAAGGACACCTTGGCAGTGGCTCTACGGGCCGTTCGGCGGGGGGTGTCCGGCGCCAGTTTCTTACCGAGATCCATATTCGACTTTCGATCGAAAGCCTGAAAATGTTTCACACCTTTCGGGAGGAGATGGGGTGGGATCCTGACTTCCGGGAGGCCGGCTATCTCTTCCTTCTCAGCACCGACGAGGAGCGAACCTTGTTTCGAAGAGGCGTGGAACTCCAGAGGCGTCTCGGGGTTTCCGTAGAGATCCTCTCCCCTTCCGAGATCCAGCGCCTTGTCCCGTGCCTCCGAGTCGACGACCTCCTCGAAGGGACCTACACCGGGGGAGATGGGTACGCCTCTCCCTTTCAGGTAGTCTGGGGCTATGGTGAGAGGGCGCGCGATCTCGGGGTCCAGATTCGTGAGGGATGTGCGGTCACTGGCGTGAGGGTTCAGGGAGGCCGGGTCCAGGGGGTGCGGTGGTGTGATGGTGAGATCGCCGCGCCGGTGGTGATCAATGCCGCCGGAGCCTATGCTGGTCTTGTCGGACAGATGGCGGGAGTGGAGGTCCCGGTTACTCCGTGGAGGCGTCAGCTCTTTGTCACCGCCCCCGTTCCTGACTTTGCCCGAGAGGTCCCAGTAACGATCGACGTCCAGCGAGGCTGGTACTTCCGGCGAGAGGAGGGAGGAGCCCTTATCCCGGCACCAACCGATCGGCACTCGAGTTTCAATACGGCAGTCGACTGGGAAATCGTCCCGGAGGTCCGGGCTGCATGTGCACACCGGGTCCCGGTCCTGGCAGAGGCAGAGATCGTACGGGGGTGGGCGGGTCTCTACGACATCTCTCCCGATAACCACCCTATCCTTGCGGAGAGTGAAGTTCAGGGATTCTTTTTGGCGTGTGGCTTCAGTGGCCACGGCTTTATGCACGGGCCCGTGGCTGGAAAGCTCATGGCCGAATTGATTTTGAACGGCAAGACGACAGGAATCGACATCTCGCCGCTCTCGCTCCAAAGGTTTCGCGATGGAAGGGTGAATCAGGAGCCGATCACGATGCACGGAGTTACGGACTTCCGTAATCCGACGACCGACGACCGATGACCGACGACCTATTGACGGTTCATAGTTCGTGGTTCATGGTTCATGGTAGAGATCGGAATATAAGCCTTTGGACCCTGAACCCTCAACTCTGAACCCTGAACCATCAGCTGTGAGCCATGAACCGTGAACGGCTATGCAAGAAGCACTTCTAATTATTGCGGCCAGTGAGCGGGACGCCGACCTGTACTACGCCACTCGTTTCCTGGCCCCCGATCCGTTTCCGTTTTTTCAGATCGGGACAGAGCGGGTCATTATGGTGAGCGACTTAGAACTTGGCCGGGCCAAGAGCCAGGCAGCCGTCGAAACGATTCTTCCACTTCAAAGGTATGAGGACCGGGCGAGGGAGCGAATCAAGCAGTCGACCCTTCTCGACGCGGTCGATGAGGGGCTCAGGGAGCGGCGGGTCCAGCAGCTCCTGGTTCCGGGAAACTTTCCCACCGAATACGCGGACAAGCTGCGGAGCCGGGGATATGAGGTCCGAGTGAAGGAGGGCGCCTTTCTTGAAGAACGGCTGGTCAAATCAGACGTCGAGGTTGGATGGATTGCCGAGACGCAGCGTCTGGCTGAAGAAGCGATGGAAATTGCTATCCAGGCCATCCGGGAGGCCGAAATCCGCGGAAACGAGCTGTATCGAGCAGGCGAGCGCCTGAACTCGGAAGGGGTGAGAAGGCTGATCCACCACGCTTTGCTCGACCGCGATTGTTTTGCCGAGCACACCATCGTGGCCGGGGGTGAGCAGGGCAGTGACCCGCATCATGAGGGGACAGGTCCACTCCTGGCCCATCGGCCCATTGTCATTGATATTTTTCCCCGTTCGAGCGGGACCCGCTACTTCGCCGACATTACCCGGACGGTGGTCAAGGGACGTGCCTCTTTGCGGGTGAAGCAGATGTATGAGGCAGTTCTTGAGGCGCAGGCGCAGGCGGTTGCCCTCATCCGGCATGAGGCCGACGGGGTCGCAATTCATCAAGAGGTAACGGCAGTTTTCGAACGCTTAGGCTTTTACACCGCAGAGGCAGATGGGCGAATGCAGGGATTCTTTCACGGAACTGGCCATGGTCTGGGTCTGGAGATCCACGAAACCCCTCGAATCGGAAAGCGGGGAGCGGTCCTGCGCGCAGGAAATGTGGTGACCGTCGAGCCGGGCCTCTATTACTCAGGGGAGGGTGGAGTGCGCATCGAGGACGTTGTGGTGGTGACCGAGACCGGGTGTCGGAACCTCACTCAGTTTCAAAAAGTATTGGAAATATAAGGGGAGAGTGGTCCCAATCACCTTGACAGGACCCCCTGATTTCCCTATAATCACTACTAGTACCCACCAGTAAGTAATCAGCGAGGTAGGGATGGATGTGAAGCTTCCGATTTACATGGATTATCATGCCACGACCCCTGTAGACCCCGAAGTCATGGAGGCAATGCTCCCCTATTTTCGGGAGCACTTTGGCAATCCCTCTTCGCGAACTCACGTCTTCGGGTGGACGGCTGAATCCGCTGTCGAGAAGGCGCGAGAGCAGATCAGCCACCTCATCGGGTGCAAGCCAATGGAGGTTGTTTTCACGTCGGGGGCCACCGAATCGAACAATGTGGCACTTAAGGGGGTTGCGTGGGCTTACCGGGACCGGGGAAACCACATCATTACCACAGCCATCGAACACCATGCGGTCCTCGATGCGTGTGGCCGTCTCGAGAAGGAGGGTTTTGACGTTACCTATCTTCCGGTAGATCGGAGCGGGCTCGTGGATCCCTTCCATGTGGAGGAAGCGATCACAGATCGGACCATCCTGGTGAGCGTCATTGCTGCTCATAACGAGATTGGTACCGTGCAGCCCCTCGCTGAGGTCGGTCGCATTTGCAAGGCTCGGGGCGTGCTGTTTCATTCTGATGCGGCTCAGGCCCTCGGGAAGATTTCCTTGAGGGTAGATGACATTCAAGCAGACCTGGTTTCGTTCTCTGCTCACAAGCTGTACGGCCCCAAAGGGGTAGGGTCCCTGTATTGCCGGATGAACCGACCGGCGGTGAAGCTTGTCCCCCTCTTTGACGGTGGCGGTCAAGAGCGGAGCCGCCGTTCAGGGACTCAGAATGTCTCGGGGATCGCAGGCTTCGGGAAGGCTTGTGAGGTTGCCTCCCGGGTGATGGCCGAGGAGGGGAAACGCCTGACGGAACTGCGGGAGTATTTGAAATCTGAGATCTTTCGACGGATCGCTGGGGTGTATCTTAATGGGCATCCGGAGCGGCGGCTGCCGGGGAACCTCAACCTGAGCTTTGCCAGGGTGGAGGGGGAGGCTTTACTGCTCAGTATGAAGGACGTGGCCGTCTCCTCGGGCTCGGCCTGCACCTCGACCACCATGGAACCCTCCTACGTCCTTCTTGCCTTAGGGGTACGGGATGAGCTGGCCAGGGCAAGTATCCGATTTGGCCTGGGGCGCTGGAGCACCAAGGAGGAGGTCGATTATACGGTGCAGAAGTTGACAGAGCGGGTGGAGCGGCTTCGCGCGATGTACAGTGGGTGGCCGGCCACCAGAGGACGCAACGTCAGTGTTCAGGATACATCAAGCTAGTCTGCGGCACGAGGACTACGAGGAGGTAGAAGGGCAATGATTACGGTATCGGCAACAGCAGTATCGAAGCTCAAAGACCTCATGGCCCAGGATGGGATCGAGGGCCAGGGGCTGCGCGTCCGAGTAAGGGGGGGCGGATGCTCCGGATACGAGTACCAGCTTGCCTTCGATACCCCCCGGGAGGGGGATCAGATCGTCGAGCAGGACGGAGTCAAGGTAGTGATAGATCCGAAGAGCCTACTGTTCCTCACCGGATCGGAGATCGATTTTGGCGACGGGTTGACCGGGGCAGGCTTCACTATCAAGAACCCGAACGCCAAAGGGTCCTGCGGCTGCGGGCAGTCCTTCCAAGCCTAAGAACCTTTCGGGCGAGGGCCTCGACCGGAGGTGTGTGGTGAAGCTTGAGCTGCTCGACGGTGATGAACAGCAGTCCGTCGAGGAGGAGGTCAAGCGCGGCATCCTCTTCACGACCGTGGAGAAGATGCTGAACTGGGCCCGCCGTTCCTCGCTGTGGCCTGTCACTTTTGGGCTCGCCTGCTGCGCCATCGAGATGATGGCCACGGCCGCCTCTCGATTTGATCTTGCCCGATTTGGGGCGGAGGTCTTTCGCGCCTCGCCCCGCCAGGCGGACCTGATGATTGTCTCCGGCCGGGTCAGTAAGAAGATGGCCCCAGTGCTGCGGCGGATCTACGATCAGATGCCCGAGCCCAAATGGGTGATTGCCATGGGGGCCTGTGCCTCCTGCGGAGGCATCTTTAACGACTACGCCATCGTCCAGGGAGTGGACCAGATCGTGCCGGTGGACGTGTATGTCCCTGGGTGTCCCCCCCGTCCTGAACAGTTGATTCATGGTATTATGTTGTTGCAAGACAAGATTACAAAGGAGCGTCACCGGACGGAAGATTTGATGAGCCTGCCCTGGCGCCGCCAGAAGGCGTAATCCGACGGGGGCGTTCCGGAGGTGCAACGGGTGGCGGGACCTGCCGGAAATCCTTCACGCGGAAGGAGAAAATCATGACAACGCAAGCGGGGTTTCCACCACATCCAACCAAGGTGCCCAAGCGCCACGAAGAACTGGAGGAGGTGGTAATCCGCTTCGCCGGGGATTCGGGCGATGGGATGCAGCTCGCCGGCATGCAATTCACCAACGAGACCGCCGTGGCGGGCAGTGACCTTGCGACGCTGCCCGATTTCCCCGCTGAAATCCGGGCGCCCCCCGGGACCCTCTTCGGGGTGAGCGGCTTTCAGATCAATTTCAGCAGCCACGATATCTTTACGCCGGGAGACAACCCCGATGTCCTGGTGATGATGAACCCGGCAGCCCTCAAGGTGAACTTGCGGGATCTGAAGCCGGGCGGGATCATCATCGTGGACACCGCGGAGTTTACCGAGAATAACCTGAGGAAAGCCGGCTATGCCACCAATCCCCTTGAAGACGGCTCCCTCGTGAAATACCAGGTCTTCCCGCTGGATATCACCAATATGACCTTACGGGCGCTAGAGGGGCTGAA
>JAPUFX010000137.1 GCA_027293415.1 Candidatus Methylomirabilota bacterium | reverse complement strand
AGGCCCGTCTCCTGGACCCCCGTCGCATCTGGGGTTTCCCGCAGGTAGGCCTTTGCCAGATGGTTTTTTTCGATCAGGTACCTCTTCCGGTGGGCATCGTACTCGATAAAGACACCAGCCTCCTTGAGGGCCCGAAGGTCCCGATAAATGGTCTTCGTCGTGAACCCCAGCTCTTCTGCAAGTAGGCTGGCGTTATAGTTAATTCGTCGACTTGCGAGGCGCTCCAGGATCTGATGGCGGCGAATGAGCTGACGAAGCCGGCCTTTTCGTTGGTGGTTTAGGTCCATCGTTACACCTCCTTGTCAGTCCGTGGGGCTCCATCTGCCGACACAGAGGGTTGTTCCGAGAGCTCACTGATGCTATAAGAGAAAAAGCTCGGCCCAGGGACCGAGTGTGACCTCAGTCCTTGAGGAGGAGCCTGCGGCTTCACCGTCCTCGCCCGCCAGCCTGGCCGGTGAAGTCGCTTTTTCTTTTTTAAGCCCTACGTTTTCCTACTTTTCCCCTGGTCACCCTTCTCCACAGAGCGCAAGCATCAGAGCCACGGTTTGGTTGCCTGAAAAGCCACCACGTGGGCTGGCTTCGCCACCACCTTCACCCGATCCCGGGGATGGAGGGTGAGGGTCGACGTGTGGTAACTGTGGATGGTGGCTCCCGAGGGAAGCTGGACCACGACAAGATTGTCCGGTCCTCGAAACTGTCGGGAGAGGACCATGGCGTTATCTGCCGGGTCGGGAAGCAGCTCGATGTGGTCAGGACGGATCATGACTTCAACATGCGCCCCTGTCGCGAAGCCGGGGGAGTTGGGCAGGGTGCCAATCTCGGTCACGATTCCCTCCTCGGTGACGCGGCCGGGCAGGAAGTCGGCCTTTCCCACAAAGCGGGCCACGAATCGGGTCGCCGGCTGGTGATAGATCTCCTCAGGTCTACCGATCTGCTCCAATCGCCCCTGGTTCAAGATGCCGACCCGGTCTGCGAGCATGAACGCTTCCTTTTGATCATGGGTCACAAAGATTGCGGTGGTCCCCAGCTCCCGGAGGATCGTATACACCTCGAGGTGCATTTGGGACATCAGGTCCGCATCCAAGTTGCTGAAGGGTTCGTCGAGGAGCAGGACGGATGGGCGGGGGGCCAGGGCTCGAGCCAACGCCACTCGCTGCTGCTGGCCCCCGGACAGTTCGTGGGGATAGCGGTATGTAAAAGGGGTAAGACCCACCGTCTCGAGCATGCCCTGGACCCGTTGGGCCCGGGTCGTGGCGTCCAGCTTCCTCAGGCCGAACGCGACATTTGACTCCACGGTCAGATGTGGGAATAGGGCGTATTCCTGAAAAACCATACCCACACCCCGCTCCTCTGGAGGAACAAAGATCTGTTTGTCAGCTATAATTTTCCCGCCAATTCGCACCACGCCGGCATCCGGCGTTTCAAAGCCGGCGATGAGACGCAACGCGGTGGTCTTCCCACTGCCGCTCGGCCCCAGGAGAGCGATGATCTCGCCAGGCTCCGCATTCAGGGAGAAGGTGTCCAGCGCGGGCAGATCCTGGAGAGAAAATCGCTTCGTCAATTCTTCAAGACACAGAAGTCTCATCGTGACGCACGCTCGTCCGCGCAAGAATCAGGACCGGGAGAATCCCGACGGCTACAATGGTCAGTGCCGGCAGAGCCGCCGCTTGCCAAAGGGATTCAGAGGTGAGCTCCCAGACTCTGAGCGCAAGGGTTTCATAGCCAAAAGGTCTCAGAAGCAGAGTGGCCGGCATTTCCTTGATCACGTCCACGAACACGAGGATCGCTGCGGTACAGAGGCCACCCCGGATCAGCGGGAGATGGATGCGCCACAGCACTCCCCCTTGGCTGACTCCAAGCGAGCGGCCCGCCATGTCCATGTTTGGCGTGATCTTGACCAAGCTCGCTTCGACCGTCTGACAACTCACTGCCAGGAAGCGGACCAGATAGGCGAATACCAGGCCCACCATCGAACCGGTGAGGAGGAGGCCGCTCCCGACGCCCCAGGTGGCGAGCAGGAGGGCATCCAGGCTGTGGTCCACGAAGGCGAGCGGTACCAGGACCCCGACCGCGATCACCGAGCCGGGCAGGGCGTATCCCATGCTCGCGATGCGGCCAAAGGTGGCCACAATCCGGCTCCGGCTCAGCCGGAGGCCGTAGGCCACCACCACGGCGGCTGCGACCGCTACAGTAGCGGTAATCGCTCCCAGGGTCAGGGTGTTGAGCATGTACTCCGAATATCTGTCGTAGTCCGAACCCCCAAGATCGGCCACCGTCCAGAGGATGAGTTGGACGACGGGTACCAGAAAAGCCACACCGACGGTGAGCCCAGCCACCCCGCTCGCGGTCCAGGCCTTCCAGCCGGTGAGCCTTTTTGGAGCGGCAGGCCGGACCTTTCCTTCGGTCTGGTAAAAGCGGGCGCGGCCCCGTAGCGATCGCTCGAGCAGGTACACGGTGAGGGTGAAAAGGAGGAGCAGACTCGCCAGCTCCGTCGCAGCTCCGCGGTCAAAAAGGCCGAACCACACGCGGTAGATGGCCACCGTAAACGTGTTGAATCCGTAGATGGCGACCGTACCGAAGTCTGCCAAGGATTCCATCAGAGCCAGCGTGAGACCGGCTACAATGGACGGACGGGCAAGAGGCAGCACCACCTTCCAGAAGACCTTCCGGCGGCTTGCCCCGAGGGCGTGGGCCGCCTCGAGGGTTGTTTCCGACTGCTCGAGGAACGCGGCGCGCGCGAGCAGGTAGACATAGGGGTAAAAGACGAGCGTCATAACCAGCACTACGCCGCCAGGGGAGGCGACGTCCGGGAACCAGATCCCCGGCCCGAAGGCGTGGCGCAGCCAGCTCTGGACTGGGCCGGCATAGTCGAAGATGGCCAGAAAGACAAAGCCGATGACATACGCAGGCATGGCCAGGGGGAGGATGAGGAGCCATTCGAATGCTGCTCGGCCCGGAAAGCGGTACATCGTCACCAACCAGGCAAGGCCAATTCCGAGTACAGCCACACCGAGCCCCACTCCGGCGATCAAGATAAGTGTGTTCCATATGAGTTCCGTGAGCTGCGTCTCCCAGAGGTGCCTCCAGACCTCCAGGCTGGGCGTCGCAATGGACGAGACCACGATCAATATCGGCGTGGCGACGAGGAGCGCCACGGCGCCGGCGGCCACCGGCCAGGGATCGCGCGGGCGCCAAGGCCTGGGATGCCGGAGGCCGAATGCGACCGATTTCACCTCGCTTGTTGCCATGCCAAGGATGTCTCCTGTCTTACTTGTAGCCTGCTCGGTCGCACAGCTTGACCGCGGCCACCTGCAGGGCGCCGGCCGCAGCGACGTCCACCGTATCCGCTTTGAACTCCCCCCAGTCGAGGAGCAGGGTATTCGGCTTGACTGCTGGGTTGGCGGGATACTCGTAGTTGGCGTCGGCGTACAGGTTCTGCGCCTCGGCTGAGCTCAGGAACTCAATCAGCTGAATTGCCTTGGTGCGGTGTTTGGCGTGCTTCGTCACCCCGGCGCCGGAGATGTTCACATGAACACCCCGGCCATTTTGATTCGGCCAGAACACCGTCACCGGAAATTCAGGGTCCTTCACCGTGAGCCGCGCGAGGTAGTACGTGTTGGCGATGGTTACGTCACACTGTCCCGCGGCGACGGCCTTGAGCATCTGGGTGTCGCTGTTGAAGATCCGCCGCATGTTGGCGATCCATCCACGTACGACCTCCTCGGTTCGCTGCTCGCCGAGCGTCTTGATCATCGTCGCGACGAGCGATTGGGTATACACTTTCCGCGAGGTGCGAAGGCACAGCCGTCCCCGCCATCGGGGAGCCGCCAGCGCCTCGTAAGTGGAGAGGGCGGAGGGCGTGACCCGCTCGGTGCTGTACATGATCGGCCGCGCACGCACCGAAAGGCCGACCCAGGCGTTATCCTTGGCCCTCAGATGCGCCGGGATATTTTTCATTATAACGGGCGAGGCGAAACCCTGGAGCAGACCCACCTGTTCTGCAAGCCAGAGATTCCCGGCATCCACGGTGATGAAGATGTCAGCCGGGGTGTGAGATCCCTCCGCCTTCAAGCGCTCGAAGAGTTCAACCTCCTTCGCGGTAAAGTATTTCACCTCGATGCCTGTCTTTTCCGTAAAGGCGTCGAACATCGGCTTGATGAGCCTCTCGATCCGAGCCGAGTAGACCACCACCAGCCCGACCTCGCGGGCCTGCAGGGGCGTTATCGAATGGGTCAGCAGATGAGTGGTCGCCAAGGTCAAGGCCGTAACTATTCGGAATGCAAAGCTTCTCATGTCCGGTTCCCCTACTTGCTTACCTGGTGCGACCCTTTCTTCCTGCCCCGAACCACCACGATGGGCCCAAAGAGAAGCTACAAAAATAGCAAATTCAGGCTCATACGGAGGCTATAGTGTGCAAGTTAAGCTAGGGTTAATTCAATACGCTGTCAAGCCTTTTCTACGAGATTATGCTCACCTGTACTAGATTGTCTTGACAGCAGATTTCGGCTCGATTACGATGACTTATTGACAACAAGCCATGGGGGAGAATATGACTCACGACATTGGCCTGATGGAAAAAACAGAGATGTACCTCAAGGCGATGGTGGTCATCCAGCAATCGGCGGCTCCTGTCACGACCTCCAAGGTTGCCGATTTCTTAAAGATCAGCGTCCCGGCTGCGTCAGACATGATTAAGCGATTGATGCAGAAGGGGCTCGTGTTAACCGAGACTGATGGGGGTATTGGAGTCACCGCGGACGGGCTACAGATCGCGCTCCAGGTCATTCGCCGGCTCCGAGTGGCCGAGCGCTTTCTCGCCGATGTGCTCGGGTTGTCTTTGGAAAAGGTCTATGACGAAGCATGCAAGTTCGAACACATCTTGAGCGGCGAGGTGGAAGAGCGGCTGGTCCAGCTCCTCAAAGATCCGATGAGCTGCCCGCATGGACACCCCATCCCGGACGTCAGCGGCCGGCTTCCCTTTGACTACCCGGGAACCACACTCGCTGAGATGAAAGAAGGGGCAAAGACAACCGTCTTCAGTGTTCCCGAGGAGGATGCGGATTTGCTCGTCTATCTCACGGAGCTAGGACTTTTGCCTCATGTGAATCTTCAGGTCAAACGGATTGCCCCGTACCAGGGCCCCATCTTTTTGCTGATCGGGGATACGCAGCAGGCGGTCGGACTCGATGTCGCCTCGCGGATTTACGTTACGCCCACCTAGCCTCGATTTCGTGTCTGTCCCCCCTTGAACAAGGCAAGCCCGAGAATTTGCTTGACAAGAGTGGTGTCAGTCATATACCATACCGGGGTATAGTGTCTGTGGGATCTTTTCGAGGGGGCCAGGGATGATTAATGAGGAGACGAAACGGGAGGTCTTGAACCGGCTGAAGCGGATCGAGGGACAGGTCCAGGGGATTCAGCGGATGGTGCAGGAGCAGAAGTACTGTGTCGACATCCTCCTCCAGGTGTCGGCGGTGCAAGGGGCGCTGGGCCAGGTGAGTAAGCGGCTCCTAGGTCGGCACATCGAAAGCTGTGTCGCCGACGCCTTTGCCTCAGGCAACGATCGGCAGCGGGAGCGAAAGATCGAGGAACTCCTGGAAGTCTTTTCCCGCTTTGGCCGGCCGAGTCGGTAAGGGCCCTGATTGATGGCGATGTAGTGGAGCTTTCTGCTATGAGTACAAAGCAGATGATCCATGAACAAGACGTGCAGGATATGACGATCGATTTTCCGATCCGGGGGATGCACTGTGCGAGCTGCGCGAGCCGGATCGAGAAAGCCCTGCGGGCGGTCCCGGGCGTTCGGGACTCGGCAGTCAACTTCGGGGCCGAGCGGGCCGAGGTGCACATCGTTCCGGGACGGACGTCGCCCGGGGCCCTCCACCGCGTTGTGCAGGATCTGGGGTACGACGTGCCGCAGGAAGAGGTGGTGGTCCCCATTGAAGGGATGCACTGCGCCTCCTGTGTCAGCCGAATTGAGAAGGGACTCGCGTCGGTCCCCGGGGTCATCCGGGCGAGCGTGAATCTCGCCACCGGGCAGGCAGTTGTCTCGTACATCCCTCGGCCCACGATGGTCACGGATCTGAGACGGGCGATCCAGGAATCGGGGTATACCCCCCTTGAGATGGCGGCGCCGGAGGCCGCGGCCGATCGGGAGAAGGCGCTCAGGGAGCGGGAGTCACGGGAACTCAAGAAAAAATTTGTGGTGGGGGCCGCGCTCAGCAGCTTGGTCGTCATCGGGGCTCTGCCCCATATGGGGCTCGAATTCTTGAGCGCCTGGATCCCGCCTCTCCTTTCGAGCCCATGGACACAGTTCCTCCTGGCTACACCGGTCCACTTCTGGGTCGGATGGCAGTTTCACCGCGGTTTTTTCATCATGCTCCGACACAGAACCGCTGACATGAACACGCTGGTCTCCCTCGGGACAAACGCCGGCTATCTCTACAGCGTGATAGCGACGGTCTCCCCGTCCTTCTTTGCGGTCGAAGGGCAGGTGGCCGTCTACTTTGAGGCCGTCGCGGTCCTCCATACGTTGATCATCCTCGGCCGCTGGCTCGAGACGAGGGCGCGGGGTCGGACCAGCGAGGCGATCAAAAAGCTCATGGGACTTCAGGTCAAGACCGCCCGGGTGCTTCGCCCGATCGGGCCTGGCGATGAGTCAGGGATAGCCGAACGGGCTGCCGGGGTTGGAACCGATGTGGAGGAGAGGGACGTTCCCATTGAGGAGGTTCAGATCGGGTATCGAATTCTCGTCCGCCCGGGGGAGAAGATTCCGGTGGATGGCGTTGTCCTGGAGGGAGCCTCAGCGGTGGACGAGTCGATGCTTACCGGCGAAAGTCTCCCGGTCGAGAAGCGGGCCGGGAATGTGGTGTTCGGGGCCACCCTGAACAAAACCGGCTCCTTTGTCTTTGAGGCGACCAAGGTGGGAAGGGAGACCGCCCTGGCCCAGATCATCAAGCTGGTAGAGCAAGCCCAGGCCTCAAAGCCGCCGATCCAGCAACTGGCCGACCGCATTGCTGCGGTGTTTGTCCCCACGGTCGTGAGCATCGCGGTGCTTACCTTCGGGGTCTGGCTCATCTGGGGGCCGGCGCCAGCCTTTATCTTCGGGCTGAGTAACTTCATGGCCGTTCTCCTGATCGCCTGTCCGTGTGCAATAGGCCTCGCCGCTCCGACGGCGGTCATGGTGGGGGTCGGCAAGGGGGCGGAGTACGGGATTCTTTTTCGGGGGGCCGAGCCCCTGGAGATGAGCTCGAAGCTCAGTGCGGTCGTGCTGGACAAGACCGGGACCCTCACCCGAGGGGAACCATCGGTCACCGACATCGTCGTGGGTTCAGAGTTCAGGGTTCAGGCATCAGATTTCAGAATTAAGGGTTCAGAAACGGGCCTTGCCGTGAACCCTGAACCCTCAACCCTGAACGCTGAGCAGCGCGAGCTGCTCCGATTGGCCGCGAGCGCAGAGCGGACTTCAGAGCACCCTTTGGGGGAATCCATCGTGGCACGGGCAAAGGCAGAGGGCCTGGCACTATCCACCCCCGAGGCCTTTGAGGCGATTCCAGGTCACGGTATCCGAGCCACCGTGGAGGGGCGGCGCGTCCTCCTCGGGAATCTGAAGCTGATGCAGGAGCAAGGGCTTGCCCTCAACGGGTTGGCCCAGGAGGCACAGCGGTTGGCCGGCGAAGGGAAGACGCCGATTTTCCTGGCGATAGACGAGACGCTGACCGGGATGGTTGCGGTGGCTGACACGCTGAAGCCCCATGCCCAGGAGGCGGTAGCTGCCTTTCATCGCCTGGGACTTGAGGTGGTGATGATCACCGGTGATACCCGCAGGACCGCAGAGGCCATCGCGAAGCAGGTAGGGATTGATCGGGTGGTGGCCGAGGTGTTGCCGGACGAGAAGGCCAGTGAAGTGCGGAAACTGCAGGCCGAGGGAAAAGTGGTGGCTATGATCGGAGATGGCATCAACGATGCCCCCGCACTTGCCCAGGCGGATGTCGGCATCGCTATCGGGACTGGGACCGACGTGGCGATGGAGGCATCAGATGTCACACTGATTACTGATGACCTTAGGGGGGTCGTGACCGCCATTGCTCTCGGCAAACGCACCATGCGGACCATGAAACAGAACTTCTTTTGGGCGCTTGCCTACAATACGATCCTGATCCCGGTGGCCGCGGGGGTTCTCTACCCCGTGGTCGGGCTGCTCATGAGTCCAGTCCTCGCCGGCGGGGCCATGGCGCTCTCCTCGGTGTCGGTTGTCTCAAACTCCTTACGGCTCAGGGCATTCCGCCCAACACTCTAACATGCGTTGAAAGGAGGAGGAGTCGTGCCTGTGGTGAACGAAGTCTATGTCTGCGAACGATGTGGCCTGGAAGTGCAGGTGCTCAAGGCAGGCCACTGCATCCCCCAATGTTGTGGGCAGGAGATGCGGCGTAAGCCGTGACGCGGTCGGAAGAGGGACCGTCCTTCTGCTGGCGGTCCCTTTTTGCGTTTACTAGCCCGCATTATTCACGAAGACACTCGGTTCGTGAATAATGCGCCTGCGGGTGCGGGCTCGGCCGCACCGGCAGGTTTCGATCCCGCCGCAGCGGCGGGCCTCAAGGCTAGCCCTGAGCGACGCCCCGCAAACGCGGGGCGGAGTCGAAGCCCGGAGGGCAGATTATTCACTTCTATGTGAATAATCCGGGCTAGCAAGAGCCGTCTGGCGGGTCTAAGCGATCGGGCACATTGACAAGCGGAAAGGAAATGGGATAGTAAGACGTTTATTCTTCTGCGGTTCCAAGGGATGAGGAGGGCGGATACGTTATGATGCGAAAACCGGGGGTGATTAGGACGACCGCCCTGATCGCTGCCGCATTGATCATTGTGTTTCTGGACGTCCACCCGTCCCCGCGCCAGCCGAGTGAAGCGCTGGCGGTGCTTCCTGTCGTTTGGGCAGCGACCCCGGAGGGGGAGCTGACCGCCGCGGAGGAAGTCATCATCCGGGTCTATCGAGAGGTCGGCCCGGCGGTGGTCAACATCACCAGCACGGCGATGGTCTACGATTTCTTCTTTAACGTGGTTCCCCAGCAAGGGGCTGGCTCGGGCTTCATCATCGATAAGAGGGGACATATCATCACCAACAATCACGTGGTCGAAGATGCCAGACGCCTCGAAGTGACGCTCGCCAGTGGAAAAAAGGTGTCGGCGAGGCTCATCGGTCGGGATCCCTTCAATGACCTGGCCGTGATCAAGATCGATGTACCGGATGAGAAGTTCCACATCGTCCGGCTCGGGGACTCGGACCAGCTCCGGGTCGGACAGATGGCTATCGCCATCGGCAACCCCTTCGGCCTTGACCGGACGGTCACCAGCGGCGTGGTGAGCTCACTCGATAGAACGCTCCGGGCCGACAATGGGCGAGAGATCCGGGGCGTGATCCAGACCGACGCCGCCATCAACCCTGGCAATAGCGGCGGACCCCTTCTGAATTCCCGCGGCGAAGTGATCGGGATCAATACGGCCATCTTCAGCCCGAGCGGCGGTTCGGTGGGGATTGGGTTTGCGATTCCCATCAACAAGGTCAAGCGCATTGTTCCGCAATTGATCACCAAAGGTCGGGTAAGCCATCCCTGGCTTGGCATCTCCGGGCTTACCCTGACGCCGGAGATTAGTCGGACCCTAAGCCTGCGCGTCGAGCAGGGGGTGTTGGTGGTCCGTGTGACCCGGCGATCACCCGCGGCCCGGGCGGGCATTCGAGGAGGAAGGCGCCGGATTCGGATCGGCAACACCATCCTCCGGGTTGGTGGCGATGTGCTTGTGGGCGTCGATGGGCAAGAAATTAAGAGCATGAGGGACCTCATCGCCTACTTCGATGATCAGAAAAGGGTCGGCCAGACGGTGGAGCTCGAGATCCTGCGCGATGGCCTACGCATCATGATCACCGCGACATTGGGCGAGCTGCCGAAGGAATTATCATGATTACCCGCCGGTCTCTCCCCTGGATTCTTGTCTGCGTGCTGAGTGCTGGAGTCGAGGTGGCTGCAGGGGCTCAGGTACGGATCGGGGACCGAGCGGTGGTGACAGTCGAAGTGGCCCAGACCGAGGCGGAGAAAATCCGCGGGCTCAGCGGACGGGAGGGCCTGGCGCCTGGAAGGGGAATACTGTTTGTGTACGAGGCGCCGGCCCGGCCGCTCATATGGATGCGGGGCATGAGGTTTCCCCTTGATATCCTCTGGATTCGGGATGGACGCGTGGTGGATCTGGTGACGGGAGCGAAACCACCGGCTCCGGGCGAGGCCCCCCAGGTCTTTTCGCCGCGTGAAGAGGTTCACTATGTACTCGAAGTTCCTGCCGGCTTTGCCAAGCGCCATGGGGTCCGCCTCGACGACCCGGTCCAAATCAACCTGGAGAGGGGAGGGGAGCAGTGAGACGTGCGCGCTGGATACCCATGGCATGCTTGCTCCTGGCGCTGCTACCGCTCCTGGCGCACGGGACTGAAGCCGGGGGACTCGACGTCTTTGAGACCACACTGGACAACGGGCTCAAGGTGCTCTTGCTGGAGGAGCACAAGGCGCCTGTGGTCACGTTTCATATCTGGTACCGGGTCGGATCCCGGAACGAGCAATTCGGGCATACGGGTCTCGCGCATCTCGTCGAGCACATGATGTTCAAGGGGACCGAAAAGATCGGGGGGCAAGAGTTCAGCCGGCGGGTGCGCCGGAACGGAGGGCGCGATAACGCCTTCACCAGCCAGGACTATACTGGCTACTTCGTGACCATTGCGGCGGATCGCATTCAACTCCCCCTGGAGTTAGAACCGGATCGGATGGTCAACCTGCGCCTCGACCCCGCCGAGGTCAAGCGGGAGCGCAGCGTGGTCATGGAGGAGCGACGGTTGCGCACCGAGGACGACCCGTCGAGTGCGTTGTGGGAGGAGGTCAATGCGGCCGCGTTCAAGGCGTATCCCTACGGCCATCCGGTGATCGGCTGGATGGAGGACCTGCGGCAGCTGACCCGCACAGATGTCCAAAATTTTTATAAAACGTACTATGTCCCGAACAACGCGGTGGTCGTCGTGGTTGGGGACTTTGACCGCGCACAACTTCTCCCGAGGATCCAGGAGGCGTTTGGCTCGATTCCCCGGGCCCCCGAGCCACCCCCCGTACGCAGCGACGAACCGTCGCAAAAGGGGGAACGGCGGGTCATGCTCAGACGGCAGGACGCCCGGCTTCCCTCCCTTGTTGCCGGCTATCATGCCCCGAACATGAAGGATCCTGATAGCTACGCCCTGGACATGCTCGAAGTGATCCTCGCTGGTGGAAAAAGTGCACGGCTTTACCGGCATCTGGTCTACGAAAAGCAGCTTGCCTTGGGTGCGGGTGCCTATTATGCCCGGGTCTCCGCTGCCCCAGACCTTTTTAGTCTCTATGCGACCTCGCTTCCCGGCAAGAGCGTGGAGGAACTGGAGCAGGCACTGTTTGATGAGATCGAGCGGATCAAGACAGAGCTGGTCTCGGCCCGGGAACTTCAGAAGGCCAAAAACCAGATCGAGGCTAGTTTCATCTTTAGTCAGGACTCGATTTTCAGCCTGGCCCGGCAGCTGGCGTCCTACGAGATTGTGGCAGGGTGGCGCTACTGGGAGGTGTACCTTCCCGGGATTCGTGCCGTGACCCGCGAAGATGTCCGGCGGGTGGCCCAGAAGTACCTTGGGAGCGAGAAGCGGACGGTGGGAGTCCTTATCCCGGGAGACCAGCAATCAACAGACAGCAGTCAGCAATCAGCGGTCGGCAGTCACTAATCAGCCGTCTGCAGTCAGCAGTCGGCTATCAGCATTCAGCATGTGAGATCAGAGCTTTCTTGCTGATAGATGACAGCGGATAGCTGACTGCCAGAGTTCCTGAGATGCGAGGACAGCTGAGGAAAACCAGTCTTGTTATGCTTGTGCTGGGTCTCGCCCTGCCGAGACTGGCCGACGCGGCGCCGGTCGGCCGCCGGGTCGAGATGCAGAATGGGTTGACCCTCCTCGTCGCGGAGCGGCCGATGCTCCCCATGGTCACAGTCGAGGTCCTGATCGAGGCTGGTTCCTTGCGCGAGCCGAAAGAGAAGGCGGGGCTTGCCAACCTCACCGCCGAGCTCCTGCCCCTGGGAACGGCTAGCCGAACGGCTCCCGAAATCAGTGAGACCATCGAGTTTGTGGGGGGAGGTCTCAGCGCCAGCGCCTCGAGGGACCTCGCCTCAGTATCACTGACCGTCCTAAAACGGGATTTGGATCTTGGCCTGGAACTGCTCGCGGATGTGCTGATGCGTCCGGCGTTTCGGAAGGAGGAGATCGCACGAAAGGTTCAGGAACTCCAGGGGAGTATCCACCGGAAGCAGGAAGATCCCGGCACGGTGGTCCAGGAGGCCTTTGCCTCAACCCTCTTCGGGGAACGTCCGTACGGCCGGCCGGTGGAGGGGACCGAAGAGAGCCTGCCCAGGATCACCCGGAAGGACCTGGTTGAGTTTCATCAGCGCTATTATGTCCCCAACAACAGCATCCTGGCGGCCGCAGGGGATGTGACACTCGAAGAGATGCAGCGTGCTTTAGAGAAACACCTCCAGGGCTGGTCACGGAAGGCGATTCCCTCCTTTGAGGTATCCGCCGTGTCTCCCCCTGCGAGCCTGCAGGTGGTAAAGATCGATCGGGAGGTGACCCAGGCCAATATTGTCTGGGGGCATTTGGGGATCGAGCGCAAGAATCCGGACTATTACGCCCTTTCAGTCATGAATCTGATCCTGGGAGGCGGGGGTTTGACCTCTCGCCTGATGCGGAGCATCCGTGAGGAAAAGGGCTGGGCCTACGACGTGCAGAGCTTCTTCAGCGCCCGCCGCTTGCCCGGGGCCTTCGAGGTGAGTCTTCAAACGAAAAACGAGACAGCGGGCTCAGCCATTGAGGAGGTGCTGCGCCAGGTCCGGGATATCCGCGAAAACGGGGTGACCGCGAAGGAGCTTGAGGAGGCCAAGGGCTTCTTGACCGGAAGCTTCCCCCTGCGGTTCGAGACGAATCGGCAAGTGGTGAGCTTTCTGGCTGCGGTCGAGTTTTACGGCCTGGGGATGGACTACCCCGACCGCTATCCCGAGATTATCCGCGCGGTGACCCGCGAGGATGTCCTTCGGGTCGCGCGCAGATACCTGCATCCGGATCGAGGCATCCTGGTGGTAGTGGCCGATCCTGCCGAGGTCAAGCTCCCCTTTTAAGTCAGGTCCTTCCCCCGGTCCCGCTAGGTGAAATCGTTTCCAAGCCAGAGTCGTCGTGCGGGCAGTCCGTCGGGTCGGGTCTTCGGATGGGGTCCGCGCTTGGGAATCCTCGGCGGCAAGGGGAGTGTCAGTCGAGCATGCGAAACTCGACCCGACCGGCCCCCCGCTTTTTCACGGCGTTTGGATCGGCGGTCAGGACAAAGAGCCGCTTTGCCGCGACCCGACGGCGGACAAGGGCCCGCTCGATGAAGCGTGCGCGGTCTTCGGCAAGCTTCCGCAATTTTTGCTCGGTCGAGCCACGGGCACGACGGCGCTGCCGCGCCAGTGCTTTCGCCTCTGGGCGACTCGCCCGCCCGCGCAGCTGAAGCTCAACGTTTGGTCGCTTTCGCAGGAAGGCGGCGAGACGGTCAAGTCGCTTCACCCCTCGCTTATCTGGCTTGAGTGAGCCTGGCTGAAAGCCAATGGGATCGATCCGCACTGCGGTGATTTTTCCCCCCACCGTTACAATCTTGCCGATCAGCCGGAAGGGGGCTGTGAGGGCCTTCAAGATCCCGTTTCGGACGGCCTTCCAGACGACGCTGCTGAATAGGAACTTGGGATTGTCAAGTTTGCCCTCCACTGGGATCTTCAGGGTGATCTCGCCATTGAGGCCCTCGAGGAGGGCAAGGGCAAGCTTGAGGGGGATGCCGACCTGCCCTTCGAACTCGTCTTCGATGGGGTCGCCGACTTTGATCTGGCGGATACGGATCTCATTGCCGGCGTCGAGGTTGCCGGCATCATAGTGGTATTTTACCTTGGTGGTTACGCGGCCGCGCTGGATTTGGTGCCGGACGTACTTGACCGCGTAAGGGTTCACCCGCGATAACTCGTAGTCGTTGACCGTCCCTTCAAGGTAGACCTTGAGGGGCCGAGCGACCGTGAACCACCCGCTGAGTTCTACGGGGGCGGACCCTCCCAGGATCCCTTTTATTTTGAGGCTGGCCCGATCAGTCTTCGGGGACGGTTTGCGGACCTCAACTGTCGCGGGGGAAAGCTCATCAGTGAAGGTCGGAGTGACCGTCCTGTCCACGAACAACATGCGGCTGTCACGGGCCTCGAGATGTCGGATCGCGAGAGGTGCCGGAGCACCTGACGGGGTTATGCCCGCCCCACCCTCCGGTGGGATAGCAGCCCACAGCCGCCGAAGGTTGAAATTACCGTCGTGGTCCCGCTCGATCCGGACGGTCATCCCAGTGAGCTGGACGTTGGCGACCTCGGCGTGAACGACCGGCATATTGCTCGCCCGGACGGGGTCGGCCGTGAGCCGCGCGGCGCGAAAGAATGGCTTTTTGTTGCCAGGAAATCCGAACGCCACGCCACGCCCCTCAATGGCGCCGCTCATCTCGATGACAAGATATTCTTGCTGATTCAAGGTCGCGACCACGTTCAGGCGCCCGTCGAGGTCCCCGGCAACGGCCTCTGCTCCGCTAAGGAAATACTGCACGTACGCCTGAAAGAACGTGAGGGGTACGCGCGTGGCGTTCACCTTTAGCCGAGTCACAAACGGACTAAGATGAAGCGTGCCGCTCATCTGGACAGGGGCTCCATCTAATTGGAAGTTACCTGTGACCTGCCCAGGCTTCGCCTCGGGGATCAGCGGCACCGGCCGTATCGTGAGTGCAAGATCCTTGACGAGACTTTTCGCCACCGGTGTGGTCGTGTGATCCACGACAGTAATCAGGCCTCCCTGCACGTCCAAGCGCGCGATCGTGAATTCGCCGGTATCTGCATCCCCCTCTACCAGAGAGCGGAAAATTTCGGTGACGTTCCAGCGACGGTCTTCGGTCCGCTCGAGGCGCAGCGTCGGCTGGTGAGCCATCACTGTGTGTATGATCATTTGACGGTGAAGGAGGGCGCGCCGGGAAAACTGCAGGTCGAGCGTCGGCACCCGCAGGATGGTCTCGGTTCCGTCGCCGCCGATGACAAGATCCGAGACCTGTGCTCTGCCGGTGAAGAGGTTCAGGTCGACGTCCCGAATGGCCACGGACGCAGGGATCAAGGCATCGAGACGCTGCACCGCCACGTGGCGCACCACCACCGGCAACAGGAGGAGGGGGAGCACCACAAAAAGAAACACCAGGCCGGGGCCGGCGGGATAGTGTCCAGGCCGGTGAGATACCTGCTTCCTGGTTTGAGCCTGTGCGAGCTCTTGGGTCGACATTTCACCCGTCCCTTTGCATTTTCCCTGCCATCGGGGAGCGCAGAAAAGACACGGGGTTAGCACCCCTGTCGGTCACTCAGCGTCCCCGAGTCCACCCGGACGGCCGATTTCTTGTCAGTCCTCCGTGAGCGCCGCAAGCGTCTCAATTACAGCTCGTCCAACACGTGTGGTGAATCCTCCTCCCGCTGGGGCATCGGCGCTCACACCGGCGTTGCGGTAGGATGGTCAAGGATGCATAATGCCGTGTAAACTTGGTGTTGTTCTGGAAGCTGTTCGGTGGCCTGGGTGATAGGCACACCAAACCGTATTGGAAGGGGCCACAAAAATATGCTGTCAAATCAGGGGTATAACCAATGGTTTGCGTCCGCGACGTGACGCTACGTGACGGATTGCAAGGCTTGTCGGTCGTCCTCCCTACCGTAACGAAGGTGGAGGTGTACCAGCAGCTCCTTGGGGCCGGGGTCGAGGAGGCCCAGGTGACTTCCTTTGTCTCGCCGCGGCGCCTTCCCCAGCTGGCCGACGCCGAGGCCCTGTGGGACGCCCTAAGGCCCTTCCCCGGC
>JAPUFX010000136.1 GCA_027293415.1 Candidatus Methylomirabilota bacterium | reverse complement strand
CCACGCCGCGTCCAAGGGCAGGGATCACAGATCCTCTGGCTCCCATGCGGGGCCAACCCCTGTGTGGCTCACGGCGTGGGCGCACCAGTCTCCTCACCGCGACATGCGAGGGGGTGGGACAGCGGCCAATCAAGTCTGGTGAGGAACAACAACAGGGGACAGACCACGGTTTCGTGCTAGACTGGCTGCTGTCACACTCTGAGGTCACCGCTGCGCTGGGGCGACGGGTAGTGCCGGGGAAGTCGGGGAGGCCGCGCAGGAAAACCGAGCGGGCCTCTGCCGATTTGGTCGCCTGACGCGGCAAAATCGTGGTCTGTCCCCGATTGTTCTCCCCGATTGTTCTCATTAGGCCAACCCGATGAAAAAGAATCGTGTCATCGAATTTGAACCGAAAGAGCGTATTCTTGAGAAGGCCCAGAAATATGTTGAATCCCTTGAATCATTCTCTGTGGAAGCCGATCAGGCCATCCCTCTGCTTCTGAAGGCCATGAAGTACGCCGACAGGGATCTGAAACACAGCATCATGGTCGTTCTCGGGAGCTTCGCCAAGGAGGAGATCGTTTGGCCTCTGTACGATATGATGACCGATCCTTCGGAAAACGAAGAGGTCCGCCACGATGCCGCCATCCAGTTGAGTGTGATCGGTCCGTTCTTAAAGGACGCTCAGCCACTCAGCGACAGATTGCTGAAAGAGATCGAAAGCTCAGATGCGGAACGGAGGCTTCATGCGACCTTCGCACTGGGATGGGAGGGAAATTTTCAGGCAGCGATTCCTTTGATCGAGCGGCTCTATGAGAGCGAGGTTCGAATTCAGCAAACAGCCGTCAATGCCCTGTGCAATCTGAGGGACGATAGGATCTTGGGACTGCTTTTGGACCGACTTGAACATGGTCCCTTAGAGCAAAAGAGGAGCATCCTCTTCAACCTTTGGCGATTTTATTCCAAGGGAGAAGAAGTCAGGGAGGTCTATCTCAACTACTTGGAGCACGAGGATCCCGAACTCCGCTTTGAGGTTCTGGTCTGTTTGAGACCGATGACCGAGGTCCAAAAGGACCTCGAGGTGTACCGGAGATGCCTGAAGGACAAAGACGGTCGGATTCGAGAACTGGCACTAAAAAGACTGGCCGAAGAAGTCGGCAAGAGTGTTCTGGAATCATTGAGAGGCGAGATTGAACCCCTCCTCAAGGACTCGGACATCACAGTTCAAAAGGCTGCCCTCAAGATTCTAAAAAAGAGTAGGTTCAGCGGCTCAAATCGGCTTTAGCCTGGAGCGTTTCCTACCATCCGCACGTCCACGGCGGCCACGCCCAATCCCTCCGGGCGCACGATCAGTGGAGAATTGGGGAGGGATCTATTTTTTGCAGAGAGGTCAGGCGGCGGGTTGCCTTTCCGCGTGAAGATAGATAAAGTTCTTGCCCAGCCTTCCAGCATAATTGCCTGCAGAAATCTTGACAAGCCCCGGGGTCTCGACTGAAGCTGCAATGGCTACTTGGGTGGCTTTGACAATGGTCGGCAAATCGCGGCCGTTGATGATGACCTCCATCACTGAGGCGACATCTTTGGGTAGGCCTGGTTTTTCGCCAAGCTTGTCTTGCAATGTGGGACAGAATTTCTCGTAGGTGCTGGCGATGCTGAAGGTATACCTGCTCCCGGCCTTGGATCCGCTGCTGGTAATGCCACCTGGAAAAGGCGTGATCACCCCAGGCACGTCCTGAACGGCGTTCAGCGCCCGTTCCGCTGCCAAGAGCGCCGAGTCTTCATCCTGACCCATGAACCACAGGTTGCCCCCCATGAGGCCATCGGCGTAGCCAAAGCGGCGGTCGATGATGAATTCCCCACCAAGGATCGGGACCACCCATACGCGTCGACCCCAGCGGTCGTCACGGAACTGATGGCCATCGCCAAAATAGGCCACCTTGCGGCCCAGCTTGTAATAGGGAGCGGTCTCCAGCAAATTGAAGCAGGATGCCGTGGGGCAGGTCAGGACATTCTGGCTAATGCGCACCAATAGCGCCCGCTCAAGCGTGGCGATCCGGTCCTTGCGAAAGCGTGGAACGTGCAGGTGCACGATGGCACCGGGACGTCCATCGGGCGTCGGGAAGGACTCGTCACCCCCCGGTCCCACGTAGCGGTCCATCCCCCCTTCACAGTCGCACAGGATTGCGCTCGAGGCGTTGCCCGTCGCCGCACAGACGGCGTGGTCAAGCCACTTGCGATTCCGGGCCGTGATGAGAAATTCAGCGTAGATACTCCGAAAAGCCTCGGCATACGTGTCATCGATTTGCAGTTGTCTGTTCTTAAGCATGAATCGTTCGTCCTTTCCCGGTATAGACCGCTTCCTCGGTGATGATTTTGTCCATGAAGATGTCGTGGGGGGCGGTCGGAATTTCGGGAAATATCTGGCACTCGAAGGCCAGCGCGACGAAGGAAGCAGACGGTCGTGCATTTTCGAGCAGCTTATCGTAGTAGCCTTTCCCGTGCCCCATCCGTGCTCCGCGGCGGTTAAAGGCGACGCCCGGGACCATGATCAGGTCGAGCTCACTGACATCGATCTTTTTTTCCGGAACCTGTCGCAGTTCCTCAAGCGGTTCCAGAATCTTCCACATACCGATGGCCAGCTCATCCATGCTCTCCAGCCAAAACAGATGCAAAACGTCCTCGACGCAGTAGGGGACGACAATGCGTGTGCCGCTGGTCAGAGCGGTTGGCATGTAATGTCGGGTGCGGACCTCAGACCGGGCGTCCAAGTAATACATGACTGTCTCGGCGGCGCTGTATTCCGGGAGGCTGACAAATTTCTCACAGATCTTTATGCTTAGATCGTCTTTGCTTTCCTGGGCGTTGCGGTTGTCGAGGGCCTGCCTGCGGACCTTGGTCTTCTGCTCCTGAAAGGCGGTCAATTGGTCGACGAGCATAAGGCAACCCTCCGCGCTTTAGGTGAGTTAAACGCAAACAGGCAGTTTGCTATATCCTGCTATCCACAATATTCAGTATGGGCGATGTAAGCGTCCTACAATATGTTGTGGTTGTCAAGGGGAAAATACGAAGGGGGGATCCCTCATAATCAAATCTTTTCTTTCTTGAAAAGCTGGGAAACTGTGATAGATCGAATAGGGATGAGCTCTGTGATACTCCCCAGATGGATCCTACGAAAGTGAGACCATGAAACGCACAAGAGGTCCCACCCTCCGCACGCTGGGAGAGCTCGGCCTCCTCAGGAGGCTCCGGGCGAGGACTCCTCCCCTTCCCCCCGACGTCTTGGCAGGCATCGGCGATGATGCTTCCATCGTCCGAACTTCGCCCGGCTTAGCGGTAGTAGTCACTGTGGATGTCTTGGTGGAGGGAACGGATTTCCGCTGGGAGTGGTGCCCGCCTGAGGCGGTCGGGCAAAAGGGAATTACCGTCAGCTTGAGTGACGTGGGGGCCATGGGGGCTGTCCCCAAATACGCCCTGGTCGCTTTGGCCCTCCCCCCAGAGATGCCGCTTCAGCGCGTCGATGGGCTAAGCAGGGGAATATGGGAGACGGCCGAGGCAGCCAGGGTTACGGTCGTGGGGGGGGACATCTCGGAGGCCCCCTCCCTGGTCCTTAGTCTTACCGTGATCGGCGAGGGGGAGGCAGAGCGGCTCGTGCGTCGTTCAGGGGGCAAAGTCGGAGATACCATCTGGGTGACAGGTCCCCTGGGCAGGGCAGCAGCGGGGCTTCACGCCCTAAAGGCAGGGTACAGGATTACGCATTCCGGGATGACGGGCAGGAGGCGAGGGAGAAAAGTCTCACTGCAGGCCCGGAAGGCCCTCTGGGAGACGATCCAGGCCCAGCTCTACCCCGTCGCCCGTTATCGCGAGGGGAGAATCCTTGCCGAGGCCAGATTCGCCTCGGCCATGATCGATTTGAGCGACGGACTAGCCTCTGATCTGAGTCGGCTGACGGAGGAGAGTGGGGTAGGAGCGCAGATTTACGCGAATCGGATTCCGGTGGACTCTCACACAAAGCAGGTATGTCGTCTACTCGGGCTAGACCCCCTCACGTTGGCCGTGGGGGGCGGTGAGGACTTCGAACTCCTTTTCACCAGCGGGGCAGATCCGGTGAGCATCCAAGACATCCTGGTACGGAACGGCTTTGCCCGGCCCCACCCTATCGGGGAGGTCCTCCCCGCAGAGAATGGCCTGTTCCTCGTCGGCCCACGAGGAAAGCGGGAACCGCTCCTGGGGGGGTTTGAACATTTTCGTTAGGCCCGTTTTCTCTCCGCATCCTGGCGTTCGACCAGACGCACCCTGACCTTTACAATACTTCGCTTATCCGACTCCGTGACCAGGAATCGAATGCTTCGATACCGGATTTCCTCTCCCGGGTCGGGAATCTTCTGGAAAAGGGAAAGAAGGAACCCACCCAAGGTTTCGTATTCTCCTTCAGGAAGCTTGAGCCCGAGCTCTTCGTTGAAAAGGTCCACCTCCATGCGTGCGTCGACCATGTAGGAGCCGTCGGGCAGACGCCTGAAGGGAGGAGGCTCCTCGTCGTATTCATCTTCGATCTCTCCCACGATCTCCTCCAGCAGGTCCTCGACCGTCACGATCCCCACCACCCCGCCGTACTCGTCCACCGCGATGGCCATCTGGACCTGCCGCCGCTGCATCTCCTGAAGCAAATCGTCGACCAGTTTTGTCTCGGGAACATAGTAGGCGGGGCGCATCAGCGAGCCGAGCGACGCTTGGGGGTCCGCGCTGAGGAGATCGAAGGCGTGGACGATTCCTACAATCTGGTCGATCCGCTCCTCGTACACAGGGATGCGAGAGAAGTGGTGCTCACTAACCGACGCCACGGCCTCGGCCACCGTCGCCCCGGCTGGAAGCGCCACCACCTCGATGAGAGGGATCATGGCCTCGTCGACGGTGGTCTCTCCGAAGTCAATGATCTTGTGGATCATCCGCCGCTCCTCGGTGTCGAGCTCGGCTTGGTGATTTCCCTCCTGAACCAGGAATTTGAGCTCCTCTCGGATGATATAGGGATCTCGTTCCGCCGAAGAGAGCTGCAGAGGAGTGAGAAGGAAGTTGGACGCACGGCGGATGATACTGCTCAGGGGTGCGAAGAGTCGGAGGCAGAGGGTGAGCGTTGGCGCCAGCAGGGGGGTCAGGCGGTCCGCATGGTGGCGGAAGTAGGCCTTGGGCACCATCTCGCCGAGGAGGACAACGAAGGGACTCAGCAGCAGGGTTGCGTAGAGCTCACGGCCTTCTCCCAAGAGCAGCAGACAGAGGACGGCGGCAACCGCCGAGTTGGTTACCACACAAAGGTTGGTCCCGATCAATGTTGTCGCGAGGAATTGGTCCGGTCGGCTCAACAGTCGCTCCGCCACCTGGGCCCGCTTCAAACCCGATTGGGCTTGATGTCTGAGCTTAATTCGGTCACAGGAGATGAGGGCCATCTCTGAGCCCGAAAAGAAGGCTTCGAGGAGGAGCAGGCATGGAATGGTCAGGAACAGGACAAGAATCATACCGTGCGCTCTTCCGCTGCGGAGGAGAGGGGCTGATCGAACTCGTCAGTAATCTCACCGACGAGTTCTTCCAGGAGGTCCTCGAGAGTGACGAGTCCCGCGGTGCCACCGTACTCGTTCACCACGATCGCCATATGCCGCCGGCGCCGTTGGAACTCCTTGAGCAGGGTATCGATCCGTATGGTCTCCGGGACGAAAAAAGGGGGGTGGAGCAGGGAGCCCAAGGTGGGTGGGGGCGATCCCTCCGCCTTGGCCACGAGGAGGTCTTTCGCATGGAGAATCCCTACGATGCGGTCGACGGTTCCATGGTAGATGGGAATTCGGGAAAGGGCGGCCTTCTTCGTCCCTTCGACCGCCTCACCAAAGGAGAGGTTGACATCCAGGGAGAACATGTCGCTGCGCGGTGTCATCACCTGGCGGACCCGTACTTCCGCAAACGCCAGGGCCCGCTTGATCATCTTGTGCTCAGTGGGTTCCACCACCCCCTCCTCACGTCCGACATCCAGGATCATCTTGAAGTCGTCTTCCGAAATCCCTGACGGGCCGAGGGCGGCCGGAACCCCAAGAACCCTTAGGCAGAAATTCACCACCCTCTTTATGATGGTCCGCACGGGGGTGATGAGCAGGGAGAAGAGGGAGAGTGGGTAGGCCAGGATGGGGGCGACCCGGTCCGCATAGGCCAAGGCGACCCGCTTGGGAGTGAGCTCCCCGAAGATCAGGAGCAGGGGCAGCATGAAGAGAACCGACAGCCACGCGTATTGCGCCCCCCAGAGGTACAGGACGAGGGAAGTCATGACAACCGAAGCGGTGACGTTGACCAATTCGTTCCCGATCTGGATGGTTACGATGGCCTGGGTGGGTCGTTCGAGGAGCTTGAGGACCCAACCTCCCCGCTTGGGATCGGCTTGAGAGAGGCGCTGAAGACGGAGGCGGCTAAGGGAAAAGAAGGCAGTCTCTGAGGCCGAGAAAAAAGCCGACAGGGAAAGGAGAAGAAGTAATCCGGTCAGATGAAAAAATGTTATTTCGTCCAAAGATCCAATCAGCTACTGGGGGTGTGGCCCCCGGCGTTCTTCACCCCTATATAGGTGGTGGTACGTTAATTGCAAAAATCGCAGCACCGATCGGGGCAAGCGTATTCGCTTTACCCCGGCGTACTTACATATTATAACACGCCTAGAAAACCCTGTAAAGATCGAGCCCAGAGGAAGACAATACGTCTCTCTGACAGAGGCTTCAACCGATGGATCTTACCAAGTACCTGCATATCTTCCTGAAAGACTCCCAAGAGCATCTGCAGCGGATGGATGAGCATTTGCTCCAGTTGAAGGCCCAACCTGAGGATGCAGAGGCGATTGATGGCCTCTTTCGGTCAGCCCACTCCATCAAAGGGATGTCAACCACGATGGGCTTTGACAAGCTGACACAGATCGCTCATTCGCTCGAAAATTTTCTCGATCCCTATCGCCTGGGAGGTCAACGTCTCGACCCGCACGCCATCGACCTTCTGCTCCGGGGGGTGGATCAGCTCCGGCAGTCGATCCCACAGGTGGGCGGGAAAGGAGATGGGGGGTAACTCTTACGCCTCTTGCTCGTTGAGGCGAGGCAACAGGGCGCCGGCCGCCTCGACCGCAGCCGCCATGATCTCGCCGGCTGCAGTCCCTGCTGCCTCGGCCAGCCGCCGACAATCTTCGTATTCGGGAGCGAGGTGGATTGGCCGACCGTGCAGTCGGCCCACCTTCACCCGCACTTCTCCAAAGCGGGTCTGGACTGCGAGGACCTCCCGCGGAAGCATCTGGCGGTGCATTCTCCTGGAGCGGACGCCGAAGGTGCTGCTGAAGCTGAGGAGGATCGGTCCGATGCTCCCCTCGAGTCCTGCCGGAACGATGGCCGAGACGACTGTAGCGGGGCGGGACTTCTTCATGATCACCGGGGTGAGAAAGACGTCGAGGGCCCCGGCGCGAAAAAGAGCCTCCATCAGTGGCTCGTAAAGCTGGGGGTTCATGTCGTCAATATTCGCCTCGACGAGCGCGATTTCGTCGCTTTCCAAGTCTTCGATCCTTTCGCCCACAATCAGCCGGAGCAGGTTCGCCCGGCCCGGAAGGTCCAGGCTTCCCGCCCCATAGCCGATCTGATCTACTTGGAGTGGAGGAAGTACCCCGAAGCCATTGGCAACCGTGGAAATGATGGCAGCCCCCGTCGGGGTCGTCAATTCCGCTTCGACCGGGCTCCCATAGACAGGCACGCCACGAAGGATGCCGGCGGTCCCGGGGGCCGGGACCGGCAGCTCACCATGGGCTGCGTGGATCTTTCCTCCGCCCAAATTTAGGGCCGAGGCATAGACCTCGCGGATCCCGAGGGCGTTGAGTCCGACGATCGCCCCCGTCACGTCCACGATCGTGTCTAATGCTCCGATCTCATGGAAATGAATCCGCTCCACGGGGACCCCGTGGACGGCAGCCTCTGCCTCTCCCAGCTGTGTGAAAATCTGGCGGGCCCGTGCAAGGACTATCTCCGGCAGATCGGTCTTTTCGAGGAGTGTGAGGATATCCGAAAGATGGCGATGGGAATGGTGCTCCTGAGGCGTGATCACCTGGACCCGTGTTCCGACGAATCCGCCCCGTTTGACTTTCTCCGCTTTTAGATCGACACCGGTGAGTTTGAGTTTTGCGATCTCGGATCGGAGCGCCTCGAGGGGCAGTCCGGCATCCACCAACGCCCCCAGGATCATGTCTCCGCTAATTCCACTGTAGCAATCGAAATACGCAATTCGCATAATTAATCGCTTGAAAGCTAGGAGGCTGGGACGCTAGGACGCTGGAATTCGGGAGCGTGGGCGCTTAGAAAACCAAGGAGCACGATCTGTCTCTCCCGTTAATGAAGACTGCAGTTTCTAACTTCCGAGCTTGCAAACGTCCTAGCCTCCTAGCATTCCAGCATTCTAGCCGTGTTCTCCGAGGAGGTTGATCCGGTGAGCGAGCACACCGGCGCCGAAGCCGTTGTCAATGTTGACCACTGCCGTTCCGGCCGCACAGGAATTGAGCATGGTCAGAAGGGCGGAGAGTCCACCGAAACTGGCTCCATACCCGACGCTCGTAGGAACGGCGATGAGTGGCTTCGATGTCATTCCCCCCACAACGCTAGGGAGGACCCCGTCCATTCCCGCTACCACGAGGAGGACCCGGGCCCTCTGAAGCTCCTCCCATTTGTGAAGTAACCGGTGCAGTCCCGCCACCCCCACATCGTAGACCTTTTCGACGTGGCTCCCCAGGAAATCGGCGGTCACCACCGCCTCCTCGGCCACCGGGATGTCGGCGGTCCCGGCAGTCATCACCAGGACCACGCCTGTCGTCGGTGGCCTTTGCTCTCGGCGGATGACGACGGTGCGGGCAAGCGCATTGAACTCGACCGACCCGTCAATTTTAGCAATGGCGTCAGAGATCTCTTCGCTCGCGCGCGTGGCCAGGAGGTACCCGTGCTGGCACAGCAGCCGGTCGGCGATGTGGACAATCTGGTCGATGGTCTTCCCGGGGCAGAAGAGGACTTCGGGAAAGCCCTGGCGGAGACTCCGGTGGCTGTCCAGCGTGGCGAAGCCCAGCTCCTCATACGGCAAAAGCTTCAACCGGTCTACCGCCTCTTCGGTGGAGAGCTTCCCCTCCCTTACCGCCTCCAGGACTTCTCGCACCTTTGTTCCATCCATGCGCATGTCCCTTCGACTCTCATGGAAGGGTAGCATACGTCTCTATTTCCTCCAAAGGGTAATATCCTCTAATGCCGCATGCAATAAGGGCTCGGGCTGTGGGCATGAGGACCGATCCCTCGCAAGTTTCTTTTTCGGGGGGACGTCTTATGGCATACTGACGATGTCATGGGAGAGAGGGATCTCTTGGGAATATGGCGAGCAGGAGGGCGTCTTTCGCGGCGGGTGAAGGAGCTTGCGCGTGAGGTCGGTTTTGACCTGGTGGGGATCTCGCCGGTCATTGAACCACCCCACGGCGCTTCTTTCGCCGAATGGTTGAGGCGAGGCTTCGCCGGAGAGATGGAGTACATGGAGCGAGGGGCGGGGAAGCGCCTCCACCCAGGAGACTTTCTCCCCTGGGCGAAATCGATCATCTCGGTCGCCCTCAACTACTACGTTCCCCTTCACCGGGAGGACATGCCTGAAGACGGGCTCCGGGGTTGGATCTCTCGCTACGCCTGGGGGGATGACTACCACGAGATCATGGAGGCTCGTCTGGGTGAGCTTCTGGCGAAGATCCGGGACGAGATGGGGGAGTCGATCGAGGGGCGGGCATATGTAGATACTGGACCGGTGCTGGAGCGGGATTTTAGCGCGTTGGCTGGGATCGGCTGGGTCGGAAAGAATACCACCATCATCCATCCCCGCCGGGGGTCCTGGTTCTTCCTGGGAGAGCTCTTCCTGAGCCTTGAATTGGAGTATGACCGGTCGATCCGTGATCGGTGCGGAGGGTGCGACCTGTGCATCCAAGCATGTCCTACCGGGGCGCTGGTCGGGCCCTATCTCCTGGACAGCCGACGGTGTATCTCGTATCTGACCATCGAGCTCAAGGGGAGCATTCCCCGGGATATGCGCCCCTTGGTCGGCGATCATATCTTCGGCTGTGACATTTGCCAGGATGTCTGTCCCTACAATAAAAAGGCGCGACCGAGTTCTGAGGAAGGATTCTGGCCACGGGAAGGGCAGCACGGTCCCGATCTGGTTCCTCTCCTGGCCTTGACCGAAGAGGAGTTCCGGCGTCGTTTTAAAGGAAGTCCCATTCTCCGGGCCAAGCGACGGGGACTGCTCCGAAACGTCGCTGTCGCGTTGGGGAATCTCCAGCGAGCGGAGGCGGTCCCGGCTCTGACGAAGGCGCTTTTGGAAGACCCGGAGCCGGTAGTGCGAGGTCATGCGGCCTGGGCGCTGGGACAGATCAGGGGGGAATCCGCTCGTCACGGTCTTGAAAAGGCCCTCGCACAGGAGAAAGACGCGGACGTTCAGCAAGAGATCCGCCTCGCCCTGGGTCAGCTGGAAAGCTGTCAGCAGTCCGCAGCCATGTCCGATGATCGACGACCGTTGACCGGAGACGGGAGGCAGGAGTAGATAACCCGATGAATCCAAAACCCTAACACCCAATACCCAATACCTAAGACCTAACAAATGGGTCAAGAACTGTGCGACGACTTCCTTCGCTACCTTTGTCCCACATCAGTTGAACCGCTCGGCCTGGTCATCGAGCGCGCGGAGGGCTGCTTCCTCTGGACGCCCGAGGGGCGGAGCATTCTCGATTTCATCTCTGGTATCGCAGTAAGTAATGTAGGCCATGGCTGTCCGGAGGTCCTGCGGGCGATTCGGGCCCAGGTGGAGCGGCACCTCCATGTCATGGTCTATGGCGAAATGGTGCAAGAGGTTCAGGTGGCAATGGCTCAGCGTCTGGCGGAGATCACTCCCGGCGATCTCACCACGGCCTTTTTATGCAACAGCGGAGCGGAGGCGATCGAGGGGGCGCTCAAGCTTTGCCGAAAGGTGACGGGTCGTCCCCGCATTATCGCTTTTGCTGGAGGATACCACGGAGATACCCTCGGGGCTTTGTCGCTTTCTGGCGAGCCACGAGATCGAAAGCCCTTTGAGCCGCTGCTGCCCGAGGTCCACATCCTCCCTTTTGACGTCCCCGACGCCTTTGGGGCTATCGACAAACAGGTAGCGGGGGTCGTGGCGGAACCGATTCAGGGAGAGGCCGGGATTCGGGTTCCCGGTCCTGACTTTCTGCCCACGTTGAGTGCCCGTTGCCGGGAGGTCGGAGCCCTGTTGATCCTAGACGAAGTCCAGACCGGAATTGGGCGCACCGGACGGTGGTTTGCGTGCGAGCATTGGGGGGTGATCCCGGATTGCCTGGTCCTAGCAAAGGCGGTGGGGGGTGGGATGCCTCTGGGCGTCTTCATCGGCCGCCCGGAGCTAATGCACACATTGTCAATCGATCCTCCCTTTGCCCATGTCACCACTTTTGGAGGACACCCTGTTTCCTGTGCTGCGGGATTGGCCGCGCTTCGCGTCATTGAGCAGGACGGGCTTATGAAAAACGCGGAAGCCATGGGAGCGTATCTGCGGCGCGCGATTTCTGCCCTTCCCGGTGTCGAGGGGGTGCGCGGCATGGGGCTTCTCCTGGGGGTGGTCTTAGAGGAGCCGTCCCTCACCAGGGCAGTTCTTCGCCTGACGTTAGAGCGTGGACTCTTACTGGGAGACTTCCTGAACGCTGATGGGGTAATCCGCGTTGCACCTCCCCTGGTCGTGTCGCAGGAACTCTGCGATCAAGCGGTAGCGGTCCTGGCGGAAAGCTTGAAGGTCGCACGAAAGAGATAACGGCTCGACTGAGCTCGCCGAAGTCCGATGACTAAGGGCTCGGAGGGACCTCCCTCGGCGGCGCCATGATTCTCCGAGGACTCCCCTCCTTACCCTTAGGGACTTCGCAAATCGGACTTTGGATCTCCATGCTGACGGCGGATGGCCGACAGCTATTCCGGGAGGGTACGAGGCAGTGACAGAGCCCGTGGTTAAGCGGGTCCTTAATTTCATACGCGAGCCGAGACAGGATGATTTCAGTCGATTGGCCCTCGAGGTCTTCGCATTTCAGTATGAGCGGAACAGCACGTATCAACGCTTCTGTGACCGACGAGGGATCACGCCAGATACGGTTTCCTCATGGAAGGAGATTCCGGCAGTCCCCACGAGTGCCTTCAAGCTCCTTGACCTCAGCTGCGCCACGCCTGAGCAGGTCTTTTTGACAAGCGGGACGAGTCAGAGTTCGGAGAAACGGGGACGGCACGGCTTTCCCTGGCTCGAGGTCTACGATACCTCCCTTCTGACGAATTTCTCCGCACATCTTCTTCCGGATGGGGCACGGCCTCGGATGCTCATCCTCGCGCCCTCTCCGGACCTTCTCCCGACCTCATCTCTCTCCCATATGCTGGAAGTGGTGCGCATGGCTTATGGATCGGAAGGGAGCACATATTTTATTGGGGACAAGGCAATAGACATTCCCGGACTGCTTCAGACATTGGGAGAGATCGAGGCGCGCCAAGAGCCGGTGTGCCTGCTCGGCAGCTCTTTTGCCTTCGTCCATGTCCTCGACGTGTGTCTCGCGGATGGTCCGAGCTTCCGGCTTCCTGATGGAAGCCGGCTGATGGATACAGGGGGCTTCAAGGGGCGATCCCGCGAGGTCTCGCGCGGAGAGCTCTTGCGCCTCTACCAAAAGATCTTTGGAATTCCCCAGGCATTTTGCGTCAACGAGTACGGGATGACCGAAATGGGTTCGCAATTCTACGACAATACGTTGAGTGATCGGGTGCAAGGCCGCTCGCGGCCGCGGTTCAAACAGATCCCTCCCTGGGTTCGGACGCGTATAGTGGACCCGGCGACCCTTGAGGAACTTCCGGAAGGAAAGGTGGGACTTCTCACTCACTATGATCTGGCGAATTGCGGCTCCGTCATGGCGGTGGAAACCGAGGATCTCGGCTACAAGATCGAAGAGGGGTTTGAGATCCTGGGCCGAGCGCCTGGGGCCGAGTCACGAGGCTGCTCATTGACGATAGAGGAGTTGCAGGAAAACCGATGAGAGTTGCTGCGTACCATCTCCCTACAAAGGTCTCGGGATTTGAAGTCGAGACCCGTTCTTATGGCGAGGTGACCTTGGACCTTGTCGTGGTGACTCCCGGCCTGCTCGCCGAGCTGATCGGGCATTTAGAAGTGGCCCGGGAGCGCATCGCTAAACGGAAAGGGCGGGAGATCGCTGAGATCTTGTCAGATGTCTTCACCCGGTGGCAGGAACGGACCGATCCGTTCCGTCAGGCAGCTGAGGTGGCACTGCCCGCCATTACCCGATATTCCCAAGCCATGGTGGTCCACGGTCTGGATCTGCTGCTTCAGGGATACACGGCAGAGGCTTTTGACGCGCTCTGCCGGGAGGTCGCCAGCGAAGAGGTGCTAGAAGGATTTGTCCCTGTCGGGTCACATCTCGGACGCGCCTACAGTCCGTCGCTGACTACCCATGTGTTAGCAGGGAACATCCCAGGGGTCGGGCTACCGGGTCTGATCGCGGCCACCATCCTCGGATCAGCGAGCCTCGTGAAGACCGCATCGTCCGATCCGTTGTTTGTTGCGCTCTGGGCTGCATCGGTGGCCAAACGAGATCCGGAGATCGGAGAGGCTTTGTGCGTCCTCTCGTGGAGTGGTGGACGCAAGGATCTGGAAGCGGTCGCTTTTGATCGTGCCGAGGTGGTTATCGCCTACGGGAACGAGCAGACGATGCGTGAGCTTCGGGGGCGAGTCCGGGGCCGGTTTTTTGGCCACGGTCACCGGTTGAGTTTCGGAGTGATCGGCCGTGAGGTCCTGTCGAATGCGGAGGAGGTGGCAGAACGGACTGCGTATGATGCGTCTCTCTTTGATCAACGGGGATGCCTCTCGCCTCATCTCTTTTACGTGGAGGAGGGAGGTGAGGCCACCCCTCGGGAATTTGCTGGACTTCTCGCTACGGCCATGGAGCGGTGGGCGGAGCGTCTTCCTCCCGGCTCACCCACCGTGGAGGAGGCTGTAGCGGTCCGAAGGTTTCGAGCCGGGTACGAAGCCCAAGAGCTCGTGGGAAAAGAGGTTGCACTCTTCACGAGTCGCCAGGGGCTCGACTGGACCGTCATCTATGAGGAGGACCAGACCTTCACCCCTTCTTGCCTACAGCGCACCGTTCTGGTCAAGCCCGTCACGGACCTGTCCGAGGTCGGCGGTCTCCTGGACTCGTGGCGACCGTACCTTCAGGCCGTAGGGGTGGCGGTGGCACCGGAGCGAATCGAGGTCCTTGCAGCTCAGCTAGGTGAGGCGGGCGTCGGCCGAATCTGTCCTGTTGGCAGGATGCAGGCACCTCCCCTGACCTGGCATCAAGAAGGGAGAACCCTCCTTCACGATCTTCTGCGGTGGGTCGATCTCGAGGCCTAGCGCCGGTCCAACCATTTGTGCCAACTTGCTCGCTGCGCTTGCTCACGACCCTTGCAACATGGCAGGCCGTTCAAATTCGGCTTATCAAGTGGGAACGGCACTAGAAGAGTTGTCGCTTGGGAAAATTGTGGAATCGCCTTGTCGCAGGATTCAAAAGGGCCACGAAGGCCCGAGAGGAACCACCCCGCCGGAGTCCCTGGGTCTCGGTCGGACTTGTACCCACCGATCCTGGTCTGCAATGCACTTTCTGCGGTCGGGAACAGGGGAACGTAGCGGGAGCTTCGGGTCGCCAGGGGGAGGGCGGTTTTGTCCTTGTCCAGGCCCGCCACAACCCTCGTCTCCAGCACGTTGTATGCGGTGAATGTGTAAAGTGGAACCGGATTAGTCCAGCCTGAGCGCTTACGACTCGGTCACGGGGGCCGCCCTGTACTCGCGGGTCTCACGAAACAGGAGCATGCTCAGCCCAAGCAGACCGATCAGGTTGGGGATCGCCATGGCTCCGTTCAGCGTGTCCGCGATGTCCCAGATGAACTTGATCCCAGCGACATCCCCCGAGAAGATGGCGCCGACCAGGATGGCGAAGCACCAGACCCACCGGTACGGGAGGGAGGCTCGAACGCCAAAGATGAATTAGCCCCCGAGATAGGCTTTCTTGACCTGGGGGTTGGCGAGAAGTTCTTCAGACCGGCCCTCAAGCACGAGCCTGCCGTTCTCCAGTACATATCCTCGCCCGGCAAACTGAAGCGCCATTCGTGCATTTTGCTCGACGAGAAGAATGGTGGTGCCTTCCTGATTGATTTCCTTAAGTGAGTCGAACACGCTCATCATCAATAAGGGAGCCAAGCCCATGGAGGGCTCATCCAGGAGCATGATTTTCCTGCCGCTCATAAAGGCCCGCCCGACCGCTAGCATCTGCTGCTCGCCGCCGCTCAGTGTTCCGGCTTTCTGATTTAGCCGCTCTTTCACCCGCGGGAAGATCGAGAATACCCGGTTCAGGTCTTGCTCGATCGCTCTGCGGTCCCTCCGTGCAAAGGTGGCGAGCCTGAGGTTCTCCATGACCGTCAGGTTGTCGAACAGACGTCTTCCTTCGGGGACATGGGAGATGCCGAGCTCGCTGACCACCTTGTCGGCAGGGTATGTGAGCAAGTCCCGTCCCAAGTAGGTCATTTTCGTCCCTGCTTCGACAGGGACGAGGCGGGAAATCGCTCGCAAGGTGGTACTCTTCCCCGCTCCATTGGCACCGATGATGCACACGATCTCCCCCTCATCGATCTGGAAGCTTATACCATGAAGGGCCTTAATCTTGTCGTAGGAAACTCGCAGGTTTTCCACTGACAACAACATCAGATCGGCCTCTCCTTGCCTAAATAGGCATCAATCACCTTGGGATCGTTTTGAATTTCTTTCGGTGTGCCCTCAGCGATGACCTCACCGAAGTCAAGGGTTTGAATGATCTCGCAGAGCTCCATGACCACCTTCATCCTGTGCTCGATGAGGAGAATAGCCAGCCCCAACTCACCATGGGCCCGACGGATGATCTCCATTATTTGAACCAGCTCTTCCGGGTTCATCCCTGCCGTGGGCTCATCCAGCAACAATATCTTGGGTTCCGTAGCCAGCGCCCGGGCCATCTCCACCCTTCTCTGGGCACCGTATGGCAGGTTGAGGACAACCTGATCCGAGAGGTGGCGGATGCCCATCATTTCCAGCAGGGTATACGCTCTCTCTTCGATCTCTGCCTCTTCTCGTTGGCGCTTAGGTGTACCGAAGAAGGCCCCGAACAATCCGTAGCTAATCTTCGAGTAGCGGGCCATCTTCACGTGCTCGACGACGGTCATGTGTCTCCACAAGAGAAGGTTCTGAAAGGTCCTGCTCACGCCCATGGAGGCGATCTGGTGAGGCTGAAGGCCGTTTATTT
>JAPUFX010000135.1 GCA_027293415.1 Candidatus Methylomirabilota bacterium | reverse complement strand
TGGACGGGGGTGAGTACCGAAGTCACTGGCACACTCACCACCCTGGTTTATAATGTTCAGTATTCCAAGTATGACGCCACGGAGCAGCTCGTCTTCTAGGGAACGAATCCAGCAAAACTCGTTGGGCATCATTTCAATTCCAAGGGGTTGCTGTTAGACTGATGTACTAGTGCCCCTCCAACTAACTCCTCCTAAGCAACCCAGGGTTCCGCCAGGGGCACTGAGGGGTTGTAGGGGAGAGGCTCCCTACGCCTGGGGGGTGCTCAGCGAGGCGAACGCCGAGCGCCGAAGGGGGGCCTGCCCCCCTAGCGGAAGTGCCGCACCAGCGCGGAATGCTAGTGAAAAATAGTTGGTGCGGCACTACACCTAAGCCCCACCATGGCTGCTCTACTACATCATCGTCAGACGGAACCACACCCCCAGATCTTTCCTACCCCCCTGCCGATGCACCGAGCAACGTTAGTCATCACGCTAATGGTCGTTGCAGCAATTAATACTGTCTCAGCCGAGGAGCAAACAGACGGAGGAAGATCGAGGGAATCACGCATCATTCACCTGCAGCCCAGTGCATTTGCTCAACTCCCGACTCAGATTCTTCGGGCGTTGCAAGATCAAGGCTGCACTATCCCACAAAGCTTCGCAGATCCACAACCTCACAATGTTGTGCGGGGAGAGCTTCGAAGAAAGGGTCAGATGGATTGGGCGGTTCTTTGCTCAAGAGATGGTCATTCCTCTATTCTCGTGTTTGGGAATACTTCCCCGACCAGCATTACTGAAATATCCAGACAATCAGATCGGATCTTTCTGCAAGGCATCGGCGGTAGGAAGCTTGGATATTCTCGGCGCATCGGGATTGTCGGGAAGCAGTTTATCATTGAACACTATAGGGCCTACGGGGTTCCTGAACCCCCCAGAATTGATCATCAGGGTATCGACGATGCCTTCCTAGAGAAGGCGTCGGTGGTCCACTACTGCCACGCGGGTCGGTGGCTTGAATTGACCGGTGCGGACTAATCGCACGCCATGACAGGCGGAGGTGAAAATGCCCCACCAGAGAATTCCAAAGAACACCACAACAAAAAAGAACCACGGCGCCCTGCGTCTGCCGACAACCTATGCCAATCGTAAGAATGACAACGAAATATTTGCGGCGTGGCACAGCTACGTCGGACGATGGATTTCCCGTGACGAATTCGGTCAGGAAATAATCTCAGTCGCTTTTACACCCCGCCTCCCGCGTCCGGGCAAGGATAAGCCCCATGGCACGCTCGCGGGATTTATCGCCGACGGGGAATACGAAGGTGTGCTTTTCTTCAAGAGCCCCGCTGATAAGACCCGTCGGGGGAAACCCGTTCTTCTCAATGGTAATCTTCATAGGGCAGACAGGAATCTGACGCGCCTGCAAGCAACGCTTCGCCTGGTGCCTCCTCACCACACACGCGGCAAGAAGCCTGGCAAAAAGCGCCTTGTCCTCCAACTCAAGAAAAAACGCAAAACCAAGAAATATGTGCTTCAGTGGGTAGGAGCCGTGTCCGACACCGAACTGTCGAGCGTGTGTATCATTGGCCACCGTGGCCTTGGTTTCGCCGGGCTAGACAATAGGCCAAAAGCGCTATCCCGCGCCTGGTACTTTGGCGCCAGTGGCATCGAGTTCGATATCACGGTTCCCTATCAATACTCCTGGACAACCAATGGTGAGCAATCTCGAATCCCGCTCCTGAATAGATTGATGGTCTACCATCCCCCGCTGCTGAACCAGACGTGCGACATAGACTCGATACCTGCAGAATTTTCACCACTCAAAGATATTTTTGAAGAACTCCAGACGTATTCGGTGCCGTTCGTCTATGTTGATCCGAAGCTCACATGGCTTTCTACGAACAACGTAAAGCAGGTGCTGAAAAACATCACCCGGTTTGCTCATTTGCTCTTACGCCGGGGCAGCAGCGTGATCGTCAGCATTGCCGCATCTGATGATAGGTCAGGCAAATTTCTTAGCAGGTCGGAAGCGTTTCAATCATCACCGTATTTTGCAACGTCTCAGCTTTCCTGGACATTAGAATGGACGGAGGTGGACAAGGCCAGGGACATTCTCGCTCGCGCCAAGAAACATCCAACTGCCCTGTCGTTCAACCTCACCAAAATTGATGGGAGCCTCAAATGGCCACTCATCGAATGGTTATTTAAAGATGTTTCCAAAAGGGACGAAAAAGCTATTCAGAAAAAATCCCAAATTCTGGTCTTTTGGACAGCAAACGGCGATGATCACTTCAGAGGTTCACTGGGTGTGGCAAAAGACCGAGAACGTATGGGGAGGTCTGGGGAGCCTGGTGAAATTGGAATCATGACGGATGCTCCCCACCGATTGGCTTATTGGTTGGCAACGCAGAGAAAACACAAGTAGGCACCGCACTGTCGCCCTCTCATCAGCTACCTCGACTCCAGTACTCTCCCCCTTCCGTTCAACCCGAGACTCCTTGCTTTGCATAGGTGCGTGTGGTATGAGAAATGGAAGACCTGTTAGCGCTTCCACAATTGTGGCCGGTGATCAGGAGCAAAACAACACGTAAGGGCCGGAAGGAGGAGATATAAAACATGGCACTCTTTGGTATATATGCAAGTCATACAACTGAGTCGTGTCCGTTGAATAACATCAATACGGCGAAAGGTTTTTTACAACTCACAGCATCCAACGTCGATTCACTGACAAAAAAGTACAAAATCAACACAATTCTTGGCCAATACCATTCAGCGCTCGAACACACATTTATCTGGATCGTTGATGCCGAAAACCCTCATTTAATCCAACAATTTTGTCTCGCCGCAAAGATCGCATCCTTCAACACAATTACAATCGTCCCCTTGATAACATTCAACGAGGCGCTTGAGGAAGTCAAAAGAATCCATTCACTCTAGAAATTCTTCCTCCTTTCTCAGCATCCTGCTGCCTCACATGTAATGGTATTCCCGGACGTCCTTCGTGCGAGGGTCACTTTCCCTCACGAGAACGGCAACCGGCCACCCCCTAATGCGGAGGAAACTTGTGATGCGAACATATCGGATGCACATTATGACAGGTGCGCTGACCGCTGTGCTGCTGGTGCTTGCGACGGGTGCCACACTTGCCCAGGCGTTCGAATTACAGTGGTTCGGACACGCTGCCTACAAGATCACTTCGCCAGGCGGCAAGGTGATCCTCGTGGACCCTTTCATTACCAAGAATCCGAAGACACCCCAAGCACTCAAGGACCTAAACAAGCTTGACAAGGTGGACCTTATCCTCGTCACCCACGGGCACGGTGACCATGTGGGCGATACGGCTGCGATCGCAAAGATGAAGGGAGCCAGGGTGGGCATGAATGCCGACATGGGACACACCTTTGCGTCCCTCGGCTGGGTACCGTATACACAACTGCTTCGATTCAACAAAGGCGGACCGGTCTCGCCGCTCGGCCCCGGGATCAAGATCACCATGGTGCGGGCCGAGCACAGCTCGGAAATCCGTCACGTGGACCCCGCCACCAAAAAAATAACGATGTACCCGGGGGGAGAGCCCTGCGGTTACATCATCGAGCTAGAGAATGGCTTCAAGATCTACCATGCAGGCGACACCGGCATCTTCGCCGACATGAAATTCATCGGCGAGTATTACAGGCCGGATCTGGCCCTACTTCCCATCGGGGGGCATTTCACCATGGATCCGGCCGACGCCGCATACGCAGTCCGAAATCTCCTGAAAACAAAAACAGTCATTCCCATGCATTACGGAACCACCAAACTCCTCAAGGGAACACCTACTGCATTCAAAGAAGCACTCGCGGGCTCCTCAACGCGGGTCATCGTCATGAGGCCGGGAGAAACACGGACGTTTTGACGTCGGTCCCTCGCGGGCGATGTAATCCTTACATTCCTACTATGTAAGCCTTACCTTTCAGCTGGTTAGAAAGACTGTGCATCTCTAAACCCGCCCGAGGATGTTGCAAGGAAAACATGTGAAATTAGGGCCATTGCCACCATGGGCTCTGGGCCTTCCCTGATTTGGCATGGAGTCTGCCTTGTCTTGTGCTCACCGATAGACTTCGCCGTGAATCAGAAACGAAATCCCTTATCGATACCAACGGGGCTGAGGAGGATCTCGCTATGGCACTTTGGAAGGAATACCCGCGGAAAGAACAACTTTCGGTGGAGACCGACCAGTCCGAGGAGACCCCGTCGCGTCCCGAGCTCCGCTACCGCGTGGAGGAACGCTCGCAGTCAACGGAATCCTTCATTGGTGCCGGGCTGACCTTCGAGGGGAAAATCCAGGGAGCAGGCCATTTACGGCTTGCCGGCCGCTTCGAGGGAACCGTTCAGGTGGATGGTGATTTGAACATCGAGCCTGGCGCTCACATCTCCGGAGAGCTGCAGGCCGACACCGTCCGCGTGGGAGGGGAGATCCACGGGAACATCCACGCGTCATCCCAGGTGCAGCTCATGCAGTCCGGGACGCTGATCGGAGATCTCCAAGCCGGGTCCTTGACGGTGGCAGCGGGGTCGCGCATGCGGGGAAAGGTCGAATTCGGGTGGGATGAGCGAGGACCGAGCCAGTATGGCATCAGCGAGGAAGGCGAGGCCGGGTGATGACCGCAACATGGCGCTCCCCGCCCGGGGAGACCCGGACCTGCCCCCACTGTGAGGCGAAGATCCTCAGCAGTGCACCGATATGTCCTGCCTGCCACCGCCACCTGCACTTCAACGCGGTCAGAACCGATCGTCCGGTCGCCCCCACCTTTTGCCCACTGCACGTTGAGGGCACCATCCAGCATCCGGGTACTGGTGAGCCGTGGGAATATGCCATCGTCGTCCAGATCCACGACGACCAAGGGGAGATGATCTCCCGCCACGTGATGGGCGCCGGGGCCCTCCCCCCCGCAGCAAGCCGAACCTTCACCGTGCGGGTGGAGGTCTTTGCCCCCCAGAAGTCCGCCGTCTGACAGGTGGGGTGACATTCGACCCTCGCGTTACTATATTCTTAGTGGAGGATTGGTGTTCCTCCTCGCCTCTCGTTTCCCCCTCCTGCGTCACAGAGCGAGGAGACGAACACGGACCTCGGAGGCCTTTCATGGTAGTTTCTGTCAAGGACGATCCCTTTGTCCAAACCCGCAAGGGAATGGTGGAGCAGCAGCTCAAGGCTGAGGGGATCACTGACCCGCTGGTGTTAACGGCGATGGAGCAGATCCCTCGCCATCTCTTCATCCCCGAGCCTTGGCGTTATGAGGCCTATGACAATTGTGCGGTCCCCATTGGAGAAGGCCAGACCATCTCACAACCATTCATGGTGGCCGTGATGACGCAGGCCCTCAATCTTCGGGTGGGCGAGAAGATCCTGGAGATCGGGACAGGTTCGGGCTACCAGGCGGCTATACTCGGGTGGCTCGCTAAGGAGGTCTATACCGTCGAGCGGATCGAACCCCTGGTCGAGAGAGCGAGGATTATCCTTCATACCCTGGGCTTCGACAATGTCCACGTGAGACTTGGAGACGGGACCCTGGGGCTGCCCGAGGAGGCCCCCTTTGATCGGATCCTCATTACCGCCGGCGCTCCCGCTATCCCCCCTGCATTGATGGAACAACTTGCCTGGGGAGGAATCTTAGTGGCCCCCATCGGCGACCATTGGATGCAGGAGCTCACGATCGTTGCCAAGGAAGAGGGGGGACCTAGAGTGAAACGGGGGGTGGCCTGTGTTTTTGTCCCCTTGATCGGCCAAGGCGGTTGGAGGCCGGAACCCCCGACCGGTCAAGAGGGTCCCTAGCCCGCATCCGGCACAATCCACGACGCACCAAGTAGTCGGCCGCCTTTCCGGGCGGAACGCCGTCCGGGAGGGCGTGCTGCTTTCTTTGACCTGCTCGCTAGCAGGCGGACCATCCGCCTTATCTCCGAGCCATCCGATTTCGGTTGCAGGGATCGAATTCTTCCTCATAATGAGGGAGCCGCTTGGATTCCCAGGAGGTTTTCCTTACCGCAAAGTCCGGGGGAGAATATATATTTCACGTCGAGCAGACCGACCGCCATATCCATAGAGCTAGACGAGGCCGTCATTTCCACAACGGAGATGAAACACCGTGGGTAACACAGCACAAGGTTTCAGGTTCCTGTTGATTGCAGCCTCCCTCGTCGTGGTCATAGCAGGTCTGCGGGCCGCAGCCCCAATAGCGCTTCCCTTCGCGCTCTCCTTATTATTAGCCATTCTGAGCCTGCCGCTGCTGCTTTGGCTGCAGGACAAGCGGATCCCCACGACCCTGGCTGTTTTGCTGACGGTACTGGCCAACATCGTATGCCTAGGGACCATCGTGCTCATCGTGGGTGGCTCGGTGGAGAGCTTCACCCGGGAAGCCCCGAAATATGCAGACCGCCTTCAGCAGATGAATGCCGCACTGCTTGCTTGGTTGCAAAGCAAGGGGATCGAAGTCTCTCCTGAGATAGCACGTGACGTCATTAACCCTGGTAGGGCGATGGCTTTCGTTGGTCAGATGTTCAACAGTCTGGCTTCGGTGCTGTCAAACTTCATCCTGGTTATCATTACCACGATCTTTATCCTCTTTGAGATTACGCAATTTCCGCAAAAACTCCGTCTCGTGTTCGGCAGCCAGGATAGTGATTCCGACACTTTTACCAAGATTGTCGTGGATGTGCAGCGTTATCTTGGGATCAAGACCCTTATCAGTTTGGCCACGGGCATCTTGATCGGTGTCTGGGTGGCCATCCTTGGTGTCGACTTTCCGATTCTGTGGGGATTCCTCGCCTTCCTCTTCAACTACATTCCAAACCTGGGCTCGATTTTAGCTGCTGTCCCGACGCTGTTGCTGGCCCTCGTCCAGCTCGGGCCCGGTGCGGCGGCCCTGGTAGGGCTCGGTTATCTGGCGGTGAACATGGTCTTGGGAACCTTCGTTGAACCCTATTTCATGGGACGCAAACTTGGCCTCTCAACGCTGGTGATCTTTCTCTCGTTGGTCTTTTGGGGCTGGGTTTGGGGGCCCGTAGGGATGCTGCTCTCGGTTCCCTTGACCATGGTCGTCAAAATTCTCTTGGAAAACAGCGAGAACTTTCGGTGGGTGGCCGTGCTGTTAGCTCCCACACCGGCACAGGACGGTTGACGACCTCGCTTCCGTCCCCTCGCCTCACCTCCACAAACCCAGGTGGGCGCCAGTGGAGAAATCGCACGCCATCGACCCAGGTGTCCAGTAAGAAGAAGATGATATCTCGGATGAGCATTGCCTGTTGACGAAATGCACGTCTATTAGGTACCCTCCGTCAAGGCCCAGACGGGCATCGGCCTGCTGCCAGGCTCTCGTAACTTAGTTCCGGAGATATCAAGAATATCCCAGCCCATTCTCGGTGGGCTGGAGCAACCCACCGTGAGGCGAATCTTTCCATGGCGTACAAGGACTTCGTAAACGCCAACTTGGTCTGGACCCCCGATCAGCTCCGCGAGCGGATCGGAGACCAGAAGGATGACGATCTCATCATCGTCGATACGCGCCCCGCGCCGGACTTTTGCGCCGGTCACATCGAAGGGGCGGCCCATTTCGACATCTACGGTTACTCCCTGAACGATACGCGGCCCGAGGCGCTCGCCGCCTTTATCTGGACACTGGCATACCTCATGGAGATACGAGGAGCCGACTTCGGCAAAACGGTGATCTTCTACGAGCACAACAGCGGTTTTCGGGCGGCACGCGGCTTCTGGTTCCTCGAGTATCTGGGCCACGAGGATGTCCATATCCTCGACGGGGGGGTTACCGCCTGGAAAGGGGCGGGGTTTCCTTTCACGCGCGAGGCCTGGCCCATGTTCGGAAGTGCGCAGGATCTCGGACCCAAGGGGGGGAGGCGTATCGTCCGCACCGGCTTTTCCAAGCATCTCAAAGACCCGTTGGAAGACCGCCTTGCCACCGCGCAACACATCGTCGATCATCTACAAGATCCCGACGTGAGGATCCATGACACGCGCACCGATCGCGAGTATTACGGCGAGCATGTACGGGCAGCTCGGGGCGGGACTGTCCCTGGCTCCGTCCACCTGGAATGGGTGAACTTCATTGGCCCGGACGGCGCGCTGAAGCCGGCTGCCGAGCTCAGGGAGATGCTCGAGGGGCGTGGCTTGACACCAGACAAAGAGGTCATCCCTCTCTGCCAAGGCGGCTACCGATCAGCCCACGCGTATATGGTTTACCGCCTGTTGAACTATCCCCGCGTGCGGAACTACCTCGGCTCTTGGAAAGAATGGGGAGACCGGGTGGACCTTCCGATCGAGGTTCCGAGGCGCCGAGACACCTGACCTCGGACCCTGATCGGGGAGGAAAGTCATACATTGACACCATCGTTACCGTCCTGCACCCGGCGGAGCACATCGGTAACCGACGCCATCCATCGCCAACCCTGCGGCTGTAGTAGCACCACGAGAAACGCCAATGCAAATAGTGGCACCACAAAAGAGATCACATCAAACAGAACGGCGGCAAGGGCTACCCAATACTCCCAGTATATGAAACGTCTGGTATAGGTGCCTGAGGCCCTGCTCATCCCCCCTCCTCCTTATATGTTCATTGGAAACCACAAGAAGATCGACGCTAAGATATAATGTATTGATTGGATTCACCTCCTGCGACCCCATACAAGCGCCACCCAGACTTCTGGACCAGAGATAAGTTCTTCCAGCTTGTGGAGACGGCTCCAGCACTCCACCATTCGCCACTCGACTTTCTCCAGGCCCCACGCCAGTTCCGCCCACAGCCTTCGCGAAACCCCGAGGAGTTTCTCGGCCACGGTCAAGCGGTCCGATTTCGGCTCCAGGGTGGGCAGCCCTATGGCGCCGCAGGGGCATCGGAGGAACGAACTCTCCTGGCCGGGCCCGGGGAACGGCTGTCGAGGCACGGGCACGGCGGTCCCGCACCACGGGCAGAGGGTGACTTCCCCTTCACCGGCATTCATAGTTCACTCCACCGGAAGTCCCCGCGGGCGAAGTGCGAGAGCCGTATCTCTCCTTGGATATCTTCCTTGGGCCTGAAGCGGACAAGAATCACAACCTCACAGAGCCCCTGCGGGCCGATGGATTCCCGACACACCTGCCTCCTCCCAGGCCTGGCTTGCCGATGTGTTGACACCCGTGCCGGCGGGCCGATAATATCGCCTGATGGCGAGGTCCTTGGCCCGCGACTTGCAACATAACTAGCAACATATACCATTTTCTGACCAGGTTTGATCCACTCGATAGTCTACAATATAGCGATTGGGGCGCAAATGCCCGCAATAGTTTTGCCGAATTTCACGACACCTGTACCTACCTCCTCCGCACGTAGCCAGGGTATATGCAAATGAATTCGCGCCAGGCATTGTTAATATTCACCCTGCTCGCCGCGATTGTCGGATGTCAACCCGCGACTGAGAAAACCATTCCGGACGATCTCTTGGGAGTGTGGAAGACCTCGGAACCGAAGTACGCCGATCGTTTTTTTGAATTCAAGAAAGACGCAATTATCTTTGCAACTAGAGAAAATAACACCGACACGTATTCTGTCGCGAGCATCGAACAAACCCATGATGAGGGAGGGGTCCTCTACAATATTCACTACCTCAATCTTGAGGGACAGCAATACACGTTTTCCATCTACTATGCCCCAACCAATCATGGCGTCATCCGATTCAAAAATCAAAAGCACTTCACCTGGACGAGAGAGAGACGTTAGATGGCCAAGCGCCCATACAAAAGAAGACACATCCTCATAGACCGTTTCCAGTACCAGCTTTTATTAATCAACCTCCTCTATTTCTTCGCCATTCTTTTGATCTTTTCCGCCACCCTCTTCGTCCCCCTGATTATCCAGCTCGAAAGCAAAACGCTTTCTTTCTCCGAACAGGAAGCCGTGGCAAGCCAATTTTTGTCCCTCCACGCCCGGGTCTGGCCAGCCCTGCTCATCGCTTTTCTGCTCTTTGCCATTCACTCGATTTTTGTTTCCCACAGAATTGCGGGACCACTCATGCGTTTCCGGAACACCTTCAAGTCGATCGCGGCAGGCGATCTCTCCGGGCGGGTGACGCTTCGCAAGCACGACTATCTGGGAAACGAAGCCGATCATCTCAACGAGATGATCGTAGGCCTGCGGACGAAGATCAAAGGTATTGAGACACAGCATCGGGAAGTGCGGGCGGTGTTGAGCGACCTCAAGGGAGGTATCGAGAACGGATCCGCCGAAGACATCAATCAGACAATCGCGGCTCTCGGGGTCCAGATGCAAAAGTTAAGGGAATGCATCGACCAATTCCGTATGCCCGCAGAGGAGACACGCGGGGAGGGTGAAGGCGGGACCGCTGTTGTCTCTGGAACGACTTCGGAGCAATCCTCACGGGTCACCCATCATTAGCAGATGACTATGCCCCCACCGGGCATCAGTCTTCGCGGATCACACATATGCCTACCCAGATATCCAGCACATATGATACAAAGATATTTGTCTACGCGGGAATAGTCCCATGGCACGATCCTATTCGCTTATCATGGGCGGAAAAGGAATCGTCGTGTTTTTACGCCCATCGAAGTGCTTGCCGTCCTGGCGATATTGGCGACGCTTGCCGCTCTTGCTGTTCCCATGTACTTTGAAGCCCTCGACAAGGCGAAAGTCGCGAAGGCCATCGCGGACATTCGTACATTGAGTAGCGAGATCGGTACGTATCAGTTGTTCAACGGGAGCGCGCCGCTCAGCCTTGCCGACGTAGGGCGGGCAAATTTCGAAGACCCCTATGGAAATCCCTATGAGTATCTGGATTTCGCCACTGTAAAGGGACTGGGACAGGTGCGGAAGGACCAGTTTCTGGTCCCACTCAATTCCGACTATGATCTGTACAGTAAAGGCGAAGATGGACAAAGTCAGCCCCCTCTGACGGCCATGGTGAGCCGGGACGACATCGTCCGTGCCAATGACGGGGGATTCGTGGGGCTAGCGTCAGAGTACTGATCCGAGCACAGATTGTGAAAATCGATACGACATTTCTCCGCAGTAAGGTAGCGCGCCGAATCTTCATCCTGTTCATTCTTTGCGCCCTCCTCCCCATTGCAGCACTGGCACTCATCTCATTCGGCCAAGTAACAAACCAGCTGAATACGCAGAGCCATAGACGACTCCACCAGGCGAGCAAGGCCGTGGGGCTTAGCATCTTCGAGCGGCTGCAGTTTTTGGACGCTGAGATGGAGATGGTGGCTTCCAAGCTCGCCCTAGGCACCGGGGGACCCATCATGACGGTGCCTGCAGGGTTTGGGAAAGATCTCCAACACCGGTTCAAGGGGGTGGCACGAATCACCGATGGCGGCAGGTACACGGCCATCCTCGGTCGTGTGCCGAATCTCCCCGAATTCAGCTTTGCGCAAAAACAAATCCTCAACGACGGCCATACCCTTGTGGCCACTCAACATCCTCCAGGCATGCCGCCCCGGATTTTTATGGGCAGGCTGCTTGATCCTCAACAGCCGACGAAGGGCCTCCTGGTGGGAGAAATCAATCCCATGTACCTCTGGGGTATAGGCGATTACCAGAATACATTGCCCCCCATGACCGAACTGTGCGTGCTGGATCACTCAAACACGCTGATCTTCTGTTCACTTCCCGGCACGGTGTCTTTTCCGAAGCGGGTGGCGGATGAAATGGCACGCGGCGCGTCGGGTCGATTCGAATGGAGACACGAAGGAACGGAATACCTGGCAGGCTACTGGTCCATTCCCTTAAAGTTCAGCTTTCGCGTTCCAAAGTGGACGGTGGTATTGAGCGAGTCGAAAACCGACGTGCTCGCCCCCATGGCCAATTTCAGAAGAATTTTCCCCCTCGTCGTCCTCATGTCCCTCTGGGTGGTCCTCCTCCTGAGCACCAGCCAGATTCGAAGGAATCTCGTCCCCCTCGAAAAGCTGCGGGAAGGGACCCGGCGCATCGCCATGAGGGACTTCGAGAGTCGGGTAACGGTCACGAGCGGCGACGAGTTTGAAGAACTCGCCGGATCCTTCAATGCTATGGCCAGCCGATTAGGCAGACAGTTCTACGCCTTGGCCACCATAGCTGAGATCGACCGAGCCATTCTCTCGGCGTTGGAAACCGAGACAATCGTGGATACGGTGCTCACCCGTATGCGCGACGTTTTTCCCTGTGACCGCATCGGCGTGACCCTTGTCGACCCCGATTCGAGCGATAGGGCGCGGACATATATTGCGAACGACAACCCCAAAAGCGAAGCATGGGTCGAGGCCACGCAGCTCACAGCAGCAGAAATCCAAGAACTGCGCGACAATCCGGAAAGCCTCATCGCCAACGCCGACGAAGGTGGCCCCCACTATCTTGCGCCCCTGGCCCGACGGGGCAGCAAATCATTTTGGGTCCTCCCGATCTTCCTCAAAGAAAAGTTATCGGGCATCATTACCCTGGGGTACGCTGATCCACCTGAACACAGCCACGAAGACCTGGCCCAGGCCCGTCAATTGGCCGATCAGGTGGCGGTGGCCCTGTCAAATGCCCGCCTGATCGAGGAGCTGGACCAACTGAACTGGGGCACGCTGATCGCCCTGGCCCGGGCCATCGATGCGAAATCTTCTTGGACGGCGGGCCATTCCGAGCGGGTGACGGAACTCGCGTTAAAGATCGGGCGTGTGATGGGACTCCCCTCGAAAGAACTGGACATCCTGCATCGAGGGGGGCTGCTTCACGACATCGGCAAGATTGGCATCCCCGCCGCGGTTCTCGATAAGCCCGGGAAATTGACGGACGAAGAATTTTTGCTCATGCGCGAGCACCCACGCAAGGGAGCCCGGATTTTGGAACCCATCGCCGCGTATGCCGAAGTCGTTCCCATCGTATTACAGCATCACGAGTGGCTCGATGGGAATGGCTATCCCGATGGTCTCGCCGGAGAAGATATAAGCTTGGGTGGGCGCATTTTTGCGGTGGCCGATGTCTTTGACGCGCTCAGCTCAAATCGGCCCTACCGAGTCGGACTGGACCGCGCGGAGGCCGTTGAGCGAATCAAGCAAGGGACCGGCCGCCAGTTCGATCCAAAGGTGGTGGAGGCCTTTTTGGAAGTTATGGCTCAGGAGGATAAAGAGTCACAAGACCAGGCAGCACAGTCACCTTCATTACATCGGCCTTAACCAACTGCTGTCGCACCGATCCACCACTCATCACCGGACGTCGCCGACCCGGTGCAACTTGATAGCATTGACGGTCCCAGGCTTCCACATCGGAGTCCCCGAAAGAACAACCAAGTTGTCGCCGGCCTTAACCCAGCCCTCCGTGAGAAGGAGGCCCTCCATTTCTTGGACCATCTCTTCGAGCGTCTCCCGCCGCTGAATGAGGAGCGGAACGATTCCCCAGTACAGAGCCATGCGTCGTCGCGACCCTTCTGAAGGGGTCAGGGCCAGAATTGGGACCTCGGGACGGTCCTGTGAGATCAGCCGGGCGGTCAAGCCAGACTCGGTGAAGACGACGACGGCCTTGGCATGGAGGCTCCGGGCGGCCCGACAGGCAGCATCGCTGGCGACCACCGGAAAACTCCCCTCCTCCCGATGTGGTAACGGGGGCTGCCGCACGTGCAGCTCTGCTTTGAGCGTAATTCGGGCCATAATCTCCACCGCCCCGACCGGGTAACCTCCGGTCGCGGTCTCCGCCGAGAGCATCACCGCATCGGTCCCGTCGAGGATGGCATTGGCGACATCAGAGGCCTCCGCCCTAGTCGGCCTCGGATGTTCCACCATGGATTCCAGCATCTGGGTCGCGATAATCACGGGGACCTTGTACCGGCGGGCCTGGCGGAGAATGATCTTTTGGAGGACCGGGACCTCCTCAATGGACATCTCCACCGCCAGATCTCCCCGGGCCACCATAACCCCCGACGCCGTCTTCAGGATATCGTCGAGGTTTCGAACGGCCTCAGGCTTCTCGAGCTTGGCGACAATCGGAATCTTAGCCCCCGAGGCCCCCAGAAAGTTTCTGACGTCCATGAGATCGGCTGCGTTCCGCACAAATGACGTGGCAACAAAGTCCACCCCATGGGCAATCCCGAACTGCAGATCCGCCATGTCTTTCTTGGTCAATGCAGTCCTGTGCAGCCGTCCGCTGGGCAGACTGATTCCCTTATGGTTTCGGAGAATCCCGCCCGTCACGACCCGACACCGCACGTCCGCGCCATCAGACGTCAATACTTCGAACTCAATCAAACCGTCATCAGCGAGGATCCGATCCCCGGTCCGAACTTCTCGGAAGAATTCGGGGGAAGGGGCATGAGCGCACTCACCGGTCCCCATGACGGCCCGGCTGGTAATGGTAAACTCTGCTCCCGTCCGGAGCAGAGCCGCCCCCCCTTCGAAATCCCCCAAGCGAATCTTTGGTCCGGGAAGGTCCTGAAGGATGGCTATCGGTTTTCCCAACTTCACCTCGAGGGTTCGGATCCGCTGGATGATCCGAGCATGTTCCTCATGGGTGCCATGGGCGAAGTTGAGACGGGCAACATCCATCCCGGCGAGGATGAGACGCTCGAGAACCTCTTCGGACTCGCTGGAGGGACCGATCGTACACACGATCTTTGTCCGCCGTATCTGCCGGCTTATCCCTGCGGTCATTATCCCCCTACCTTTTTCGTGGCTATCTTTACATGAATTACCATAGTTGAACCTCGCTCACAACCCATCCCTCCTCACTCGGCTTCTTGCTTTCGCCATATGGAAACCATCGTGGGAAGCGGATTCCCCGCCTCGTCGTACGCAGATGCAACCGCGGTCCGATACCCTTCACTCTGGAGCCGCGCCTTCACCGCTTCCGCCTCCTTTGCCCGTACCCCTTTCGGTGCGGCGCCGCGGCGGAAGGCATTGGTGACGAACTCATACCCTTGCGTCACTAATTTCTGAACGGCGGGATCCTTGGCAGCCATCACGTTCACGTACTCTCCTCGCCCATAATCCCTCGGCATAATCCAGTCACCCCCCCTATCTCTTTCGGCGCAGGTGGGGAAGCCACCGCGGGACACGTTCTTTGTAGACGACGTACGTATCAGTAAAGCGGATCTCCAGTCCTTTCTCTTCAATGGCGACGACGTACCAACACACCACGCTCACCACCAAACCTAGATAGAGCAAAATTGCCAGTGACTCTGCCAACACTGCTTCACCGAACACGGTTGCAAAGACGCCGAGCATCATGGGGTTCCGAACATACTGATATGGACCGGCCATGATGAACCTCTGGGGCGGATCCCAGGGGGCTGGCGTGCCCCCCCCCCGGGTGAACAAGAGAGCGGCTGACCACACCACCAGGATGACGCCAAGACTTATCGGGACAAGGCCGACCCATCGGAAAGGACCGAGAGAGACTTCGACCAGGTGCCGGTCCCACTTCGTCACCAGGAGGGGAAAAAGAATTGAGACGGTCACCGCGAGCACCAGCCCCACGACGATGGTCCACCGCCGGAGGGTAGCTTGCTCGTCGGCGTTCACGACTTCCTGCTCCCCTCACTCCTTTCTTGCTCGAAAGAGGTGTGGAGGATATTCACCGCTTGACCACAACGTTGGTCGTGGTCTTCACGACAGGAGGCAGAGCCTGAATCCTGTCGACCAGCTCCCAGAGGGCTCCGAGCTCCTCCACCTCGACCATAGCAATGACGTCGAACCGTCCCGTAACCACATCGGCCTGCTTCACGCCGGGTAACGTGACGATCTCTTCCTCTACTTTGAGATCTCTTGCCTTGGTTGCCTCGATAAATATATAGGCCCGGATCATGTTTATTCCTCACTTTCCAGACTTCGCCGGCTTGATCTTGCGGAGCTTCGGAACCTCTTTCAAGATCTTTCGCCGGTCTTTCACCCGAAGACTCCGTGGCTTGAGTTTGACTACCTTTCCTCGAGGCATCGCTATCCGCAATGAAAAAACCCCGCGGATTTTAGACCGCGGGGCCATTTCCCCTTTCCATTATCACCACGTCCCCCGTTCGGACGGACCGGCAACCCCGCTACAATTCAGCCTATCACCTGACGGACGAGGGGTCAACCCTCCTCATCTCGGAGATCCAGTCGGCGATGAAGACATTGAACTCTCGGGGCCCCTTAGCGAGGCGATCCGAACTAAAGACAAGCTTTTTCCCATCGGGAGAGAAAAAGGGAAAGCTATTGAAGCCGCCGAACGAGATTTGCTCCAGGCCGGTGCCGTCAATATTGATGAGATAGAGATCAAAACTCCGCGTCCCAGGGTCACGGAGATTTGACGAGAAGATGATTTGCCGCCCGTTCGGATGAAATGCGGGGGCCCAGTTAGCTGCCCCATTGTGGGTCAACCGCCGTTTATCTGCTCCGTTCGCACCCATGACGAAGATCTCAGCGCGCGTGGGCCGCAACAGGCTTTTGGAGAGAAGACGCTCGTAGTCGGCCATTTCTTGGGGCGTATCGGGATGGTAAGCTCGGTAGACGATCTTTGTCCCGTCCCAGGAGAAGAAAGCTCCCCCGTCAAAACCTTTCTCGAAGGTGAGTCGCCGGAGGTTCCGCCCCTTGGTATTCATGGTATAGATGTCCAGATCCCCCGCTCGCAACGAGGTGAAGATAATCTTCTTGCCGTCCGGAGAGAGTGCCCCCTCGGCATCGTATCCGGGATGATGGGTGAGGCGCGTCAGGCCGGTCCCATCGGCATTGGCGATGTAGATATCGTAGTCGTAGAGTGCCCAGACATACCCCTGAGAGCGGTCCGGTCTGGGCGGGCAGGCGGCGTCTCGCATATGGGTTGAGGCGTAGATCATCTGCTGGTTCCCGGGAAGGAAAAAGGAGCAGGTCGTCCGTCCGAGACCCGTGCTCACCAGGCGGACGTCGCTTCCGTCCGTGTTCATAATGAAGATCTGGTCACAGCCGTATCCGCCACGCGTTGATTGAAAGATCAACACCCTCCCGTCCCAGGAAAAGTAGGCCTCGGCGTTCGACCCTCCGAAGGTCAGCTGCCGGAGATCAGCCAGATGCTTTCCTTCCCCGGGGTTGAGCAGGGTGCTTTCAGCCGAGACAATGCCCGCCCCAAAGGCCAGGAGAATCAGAATCAAAACAATCAACCTCGCCCGGTGGACGGAAAGAAGCTTCCGACGGTCATCAAAGATGACTACCGAGACCGAGGGATACATCGACTGCACCTTGGAGAGATCTCGGTCAATGCACATGAGATCCTCCCAGAAAGACGAGCCAGCCTACGCCCAAACTTGCAGCCGTCACCAAGGTCGCGGCGATAAGGACACCGAGCGTGATCAGAAAAAAACCCCGTCCGAGAGAAAGCCCGAAAAGAAATGACGCCACGGACCCCGTCCAGGCCCCAGTAATGGGGAGAGGAATGGCAACGAACAGGACAAGTCCCATCTCTTTATAGACCTGAAAATAGCGCTCCCCCTTTCGGCGGGTCCGGGTGAAAAGCCAGTTGAAAAATCTATCCCAGATACGCCAGCGTTCACGCAGAAATTTCGAAACCGGCTCCAGGAGTTTCAGGATAAAGGGGATGGGTGCTAAATTGCCCAGGACTGCCCAGAGCACGGCAGACCAGACGGGAAGTTTGTAGACACCGAGGGCTACCGGGATTGCCCCCCTGAGTTCCGAGATCGGAAGGGTGGCCATAATAAAGGTGGCCATCTCCGGAGGAAGTCCCTGCATCCACTGCACCAGATTCAATGTCCTGCTCCTGAGCGGCAGATTTCACACGGGCAGAGGCTCCGCAGGAAATCGAAAGAGTATATTCCTGTACTGTGACCGTCGCTCCACGTGAAATTCAACGCATAGCGGCCCACCGGCGCCATCTGCACGATCCGAATCTCCCCCCGACCGATCACCGGGCCGGTCAGGACCTGAAGCCCCCCCTGTGGTCTCTCGGCCGGTCTCTCGGCCGTATGACAATCGGCGCAGGGGCACACCTTCCGTAAATCGTCCAGCGGATAACGGCTCTCATGGCCATCACGCCAGCGGACATAGACCTGGCGTCGATCCTCCTCGAGGCCATAGTCCACTGGATCCGAAACGAATCCCATCCGACTCCTCCTTCCAGAACAGGTCTCGGCAGTCCTCAGGCGATACCGGGGACGCCGGGGTGACGCGCAGGTTCTCCTCCTCGTGGCAGCGCTCGTCCAAGCCGACGAGGAGAGGTGTGATCCGGTGGCGAATACGGGTACATGACCCTAGCACCAATTTGCACGAAGGACAAGGTTCTGACCCTTCACATTGACACCGGAAGCCCGCTATGGTACTATACTTGTGCATCTTGGATGCTCAGGGAGGGTCGCACAGGGAGCACACCGTGTACGAGGATATCCCCCATTACAACAGAAAAACCAAAAAAAAGAGGCGACCGCGCCTCATGGCCGTCGTCAACGACTCTTGCACCGGGTGTGAGGCGTGTATTCCCTTTTGTCCGGTAGATTGTATCGACCACGAACCATCCGGGACGTACACCGGGGCGGTCATTCCCCCCGTCCGGATCCGTTGGCACGAGTGCATTGGGTGCCTGATCTGCGCCCGGGTCTGTGATGGCATGGCTTGGGAGGCCATTGATATGATCCCCATCGACGATTTTGAGGATCAGTTCCGGGTTCCGATCGGGGATCAGGCCCATCCCCCCGAGGAAGCCCCTCAAGAAGCAGTGACCGCCGGAACTGCTGACTAGTGCCGTTCCAACTTGATAAGTGGTTCGACAGGCTCACCACCCCGAGGAAGATCGAGGGGCCGATTTGAGCAGCCTGCCTTGTTGCAAGGGCCGTGATCGAGTGCAGCGAGAAAGTTGGCACAAATAGTTGGAACGGCGCTAGACCTCTCGGGCTTCCCTCACCTCAAAACGGGTAAAACCTACCGATTGCAGCATTTCCGCCATTACCGCACTGGCCTGTTCCGGCGAGGCGGTATCAATCCCGAAAAAATCGACTGTCACCGCATACGTCATCACGCTTCCTCGTTCCCTCTCCCAGATGCCAGCAGTTGGGTTTCGGATATTTGAACCCTGGTTTCGTAAATGCCTTGACGACAGGCAACCAGAGGGGTAACGTAGATCCGGATCCTGCCACGGTTAGCGCCGAGGAGTGAGTGTGTCTGAATCATCCTCCCCGGAACCCCACATCTCCGCGGTCGAGCCCTCGGTAAGTGTCGAGGGAGGAACTGTCGTCGTTGTGGGGACGGGCTTTCTCAGCGGCGGGACACCACCCCTCGTCTTTCTCGGCGAGGCCGAGGCCCGGCCATCGATCGCCTCCGATATCCGTCTGGTCCTCCCCATCCCCCCCAACGCGACCGCTGGCCCCCTCACCCTCATGATCGATACAGAGCCTATCAGCACTCCTTTCACCATCGGGACCAAGCTGGCCACCGGAGTTCACCCGGTGGCCAATCCCGTGGTGGATGCAGAGGGGGTCATTTACACCACCATCAGCGGCCGGCGTGGACAGAAGGTTCCAACCCCACTGGTGCGCATCACCCCCGCCGGGGCCGTGGAGCACATTGCTGCTCTCCCTATCAATCCCACTGGGCTGGCGCTCCAGCCCGATGGGGCCCTCTTGACCTCGAGCCGATTCGATGGGTCCGTATATCGTCTTCTTCTTCCTGAAGGGGACGCCCAGGTGATCGCGAAAAACTTGGGCATTGCCACGGGTCTCTGTCTCGACGAGGCCGGCGTCCTATACATCGGAGATCGAACCGGAACCGTCTACCGTCTGCCGCCAGAGGGCCAGGCCGAGCCCTTCGCCTCCCTGCCGCCCAGCGTGGCCGCCTTCCATCTGACCGCCGGGCCGGACGGAAATCTCTACGCCACGGCCCCGACACTCTCCAACCAAGATGTCATTTACCAGATCAACAGCTTCGGTGATGCCGAACCCTACTGGGGACCCCTGGAAAGACCTCAAGGCCTTGCGTTTGACCGGCAGGGTCGGCTCTGGGTGACTGCCGGGGTCAGGGGACACCGCGGGGTCTACATGTTCTCGAACCGACAAGCCCCCCGGCTTATGATATCCGGAGCCAACTTGGTCGGCCTCGCCTTCGCGCCCGACCAGTATTTGATCCTGGCCAGCACATCGGCGATCTTCCGTATTCCGCCTTTCGCCTAAGCATCCTGACCCGCCCAGCACCGCGGCTCATTCATGCAACGCTACGTCTTCGACGTTGGCGTGACCCCTTCTACCTGCAGGAGGCGACACTTCCACGTCAGACCCCAGGCAAAGCCACCCAGGGACCCGTCAGACGCCACAACCCGGTGGCAGGGGATGAGAAGGGGGATCGCATTCGCTCCTACAGCCTGCCCGACTGCCCGCGCCGCCCGAGGCATCCCGATCGTCCTCGCTACCTCTTGGTAGCCCTGCGTTGCCCCGTGCGGAATTCCCCGCAGGACCGCCCACACCTTCTGTTGAAAAGGAGTAGCTGCCGTAAGATCCAGCGGATAGTCGAATGAGACCGCCTCTCCTCGGAAGTAACAATCGAGGTCCCGAGCCAGCTTTTCGTATCCCTGTCCCCGAGCCAAGGGGAAAGCAAACTTTCCCTGCAAGGCCTCGAAGGCCCTCTCTAGGGTCTCGACCGGGAGCGTGAGGGCCAGGATCCCTCGCTCGGTATAGGCAACGGCCACCCAGCCACGGGTGGTTTTAAGCAACTGGTATAAGCTGGCCCTCTCACGCATCAGTCCTTCTCCACGAGGGCCACCAATTCGATCTCTACCAATGCCCCCAAAGGGAGCCGGGCGACACCGACGGTGGAACGGGCTGGGCTGGGTCCTGAAAAGTACGTGGCGTAGATCTGGTTCATGGCCTGAAAGTGGCCAAGATCGGTGAGAAAGACCGTCGTCTTCACCACCTGTGTGAAGGAACTCCCTGCAGCCTCGACAACGGCCTTGAGACTCTCCAACACCCGACGGGTCTCGGTCTCAATCCCTCCCTCCACGAGTTTGCCCGTGGCCGGGTCCAGCCCGATCTGTCCCGCGGTGAAGAGAAACCCATGTGCCTTTACCCCCTGCACATAGGGCCCCACCGCCTTCGGGGCCTTTTCCGTCGCCACGACCTCGAGCTCCATCGACTCCCCGCGCTCTACCACGCCATCTACCCTTCTCTCGTTCCCGCCCCTCAAAAAAAGTGGGCCGCGATCGTCTCGGTCAAAAACCACGGCCCAGGGAATCTCTCACGCACGGCGCTGGCAAGCCTATGTGCTCCCCCGCTTCCTGGGGCCCCGTTCGATCTCGGTCACCATCCGACCCCCCTCGAAAATCCGAACCGTTCCCGTGGACTCGGAGAGAGTCACGATAACCGCATCAGTGCTTGCACTCATTGAGGCTGCTACCGCGTGCCGGGCCCCGAGACCGGGGGGTAACTCGTCCCCCGGAACGGGAGGACGGAGGTAGGCCCCACCGGTGACGATCACGCCGTCCGATCGGATGACGAAGGCGCCATCGATGGCGCAAAACTCCTTTACCGACTCCATGATTTGTGGATCCAGGATGTTTCGTCGCTCCTCTGGATGGCCCTGGAAGGGATTCAAGACGAGTTGATCGACGTACTTCATGACTTCTTCGGTGTCCCCGAGTACGAAGATGGCTCCGAGTGACTTCCCCTCCCGGCCCTCGTGGGCCAATTCCACTGCCAGGTCCACCACCCGGGCAAACACTTCGGGATTCACAACCGTCATAAACGAGCCCCCCTCCTTTAGCGAGAAGAGCTCAAACTCCTCCCCCACCTCCATGATCATCATGGTATCCAGAGCTCCAAGATGCTGGATCCCGGACAGAAACAGGATGAGATCCCCTAGCTGGAGATATCCTTTGGAGAGGGCCAAGAGAGCAGCCAATTTGATCTGCGCGATCCGATTCAAGGCCACCGGCGGGAGGTGGATAATCCTATCGGCTACCCCCTGTAGCCGCGGTGCCCGGAGCCGCTTCCGGGTGAAGAAGACCACCTCCGTCTCGCCAAAAACCCCCTTGAGCTGGGCGGGGTCAGATACCAGGTCGGCGTTCAGAAACACAGCCCGGACACCCGCGTCTTTGGCGACGCTGCGCGCCGCCTCGATCATCGCCCTCGTAAGCTCTCCTGGCTTCATGGCGTCACTCTACCATATGTCGAGAGAACGGGCAACGAAGCGGCCGAGGTCCCACGCGGTGAAAAAAGACACGTTTATCTGCGAATCCACGGCATCATCTCGGGCCGGCACGTGAAGGGGGTAGCCAGAAAGGAGTGCAGCACTACTCGGCAAGGGCCTGCAGAAAATCGTGGACGGCAGCCGCAACATGGGAGGGCAGTCCCCCCACTCTTCGAATTTCCTCAATAGTGGCCTGCTGCATGGCCTTGAGAGAACCAAAGCCCCTGAGGAGGGCCTGCCTCCGTTTCTCTCCTACTCCAGGGATCTCCTCCAGGATCGAGGAGAGGCTCTGCTTCCCACGGAGCTTCTTGTGGTACGTGATGGCAAAACGATGGGCTTCATCCCGAATCTGCAGAAGCAGGTGCCTGGCCCGGGAGCCTTCGGGGAGTGCAATCGGCGTGTGCCGGAACGGATGGTGAACGACCTCTTCCTCTTTCGCCAACGAAATGATGGGCAGCTCCCGCTGCCCTAGTCCCCGAGCCACCTTGAGCGCCACGTTCAGTTGTCCACGTCCCCCGTCGATGAGGATCAGATCGGGCAGGGGCCACTGCGCCACTCTGGCGAACCGCCGCCGCAGGACCTCCTCCAGCATGGCATAATCATCCGCCCCACTCACCGTTTTAATCCGGTATCGTTTGTAGTCTGAGCGGCGGGGTAAGGCATCCTCATACACCACCTGGGACCCGACTGCTAGCATCCCCTGGATGTTGGAGATGTCATAGGCCTCTATTCGGTGGGGGACTTGGGAGATGCCCAGCACCCTCCGCAGATCTTCGAGTGCCGCGTCCCGGCCTGCTGTCGATTTCAAGCTCGCCATCAGGACAATCTCGGCGTTCTTTACCGCCAATTCGACCAGGCGGGCCTTGCGGCCGCGCTGGGGATGGCGAACCTCCACGCGGTGTTGGGCGCGCTCCGAAAGCCACCGCGCGATCATGTCCGCATCCTCCATTGGATGCGACGTGAGAACCTCGGGCGGGATGGTCCGCCGTCGGAGATAGAACTGCCGGATGAAAGCATCCAGGAGGTCTCCAGGCGTGCGGGCAAGCCCTTCGCCACAGGTGAAAGACTCCCGGCCGACAAGGCGTCCCCGGCGGATCAGGAGGATTTGAATATTGGCCTCCGCTCCTTGGATACTGATCCCAAAGGCATCCTGCTCTTCGCCACCCGCTGAGAGGACCTTCTGCCCGGCCAGGGCTTCCCGTAAAGTGAGGAGTTGGTCCCGGAACTTGGCCGCCCGCTCGAACTCCAGCCTTCCTGCCGCCTGATGCATGCTCTCCCCAAGCTGCTTGGCCAACTCGCGGTCCCGTCCCTCCAGGACGAGACGGACCCGCTCCACCACCTGATCGTATTCCGCCTTACCCACCGACTGCTCACAGGGACCGAGGCAACGGCCGAGATGATAGTCCAGGCAGTGCCGGCGCCCCCGAATATCGGGACATTTCCGGAGGGGGAAGGTTCTGTTGATCAGGTGGAGGAGCTTCCACATGGTGGTGGCGGGCACATACGGACCAAAGTATAGGGCTTTGTCCTCTTTCACTTGCCGGACCACCTGCAGACGCGGCCACGGATCGTGAAGGTCCAGCTTGAGGAAGGGGTAGTGCTTGTCATCTTTGAGCACAACGTTATATTTGGGCTGCTGCTCCTTGACGAGATTCGACTCCAAGATCAGGGCCTCGAGTTCATTGTCGGTGACGATCACCTCGACATCCAGGACCTGCGAAAGCAGGCTCGCCATCCGCTCGGACCGCTCCGACTGCGCTTCCCGCCCCTGAAAGTAAGACTGCACCCGCTTCCTCAGGGAAAGGGCCTTGCCGATGTAAAGCATCTCCCCCTTTTTCCCCTTGAAGAGATAGACCCCGGGTCGGTCCGGCAGCCCTTTGATCTTTTCCGATAGCATCATGCTTCAATCTTCGTTCAACGGGCGGCGGGTGTCAAGCCACCCGGCAGCTCAACGGTCAGGCCTCTGAGCAGATACGTCCTGCAACAGCCCGCGGATAGAGGCCTCGGTGCGATGAATCCCTTGACTCATGTTGCAATCTCAAGCTATAAATCAAATCAGTGAGGAAAATCGGGTGACGGCATTACAGGATAAGCGTATCGCGTTCATCGGCGCTGGGAACATGGGCGAGGCCCTGATCAAAGGCCTCCTCCAGGCAGGACAGGTTCGCCCGGAACAGGTGATCGCGACCGACATCCGAACAGAGCGCCTCGACGTAATACACAAGATGTATCGCATCGAGACCTTGACCAATAATGAGGAAGCCGCCACCAAGGCTCAGATCCTCCTCCTCGCCGTGAAGCCGCAGGTGATGGATGAAGTCCTCACCGGGCTCCGTGGAGCGGTGACAGAGGATCATCTCCTTCTCTCGGTCGCCGCTGGGATCCGGACGGCTTTTATTGAAGCCAGGTTTTCTCACCCAACCCGGGTTGTGCGGATCATGCCCAACACGCCTGCCCTCATCCTGGCCGGTGCGAGTGCCATCACGCCTGGACGGCACGCCACTGAAGAGGATCTGAAGTCCACCTGGGAGGTCTTCGAGGCGGTGGGCCGCGTCGTCCAAGTTGAGGAAAAGTTGATGGATGCCGTGACCGGTCTGAGCGGGAGTGGCCCCGCCTACATCTTTGTCTTGATCGAGGCCCTTGCGGACGCGGGGGTCCACATGGGACTTACTCGCGAGGTCGCCACCTTGCTTGCAGCCCAGACAGCCTTCGGAGCAGCCCGGATGGTCCTGGAATCGGGAGAACACCCCGCCAAACTCAAAGATATGGTCACCTCACCTGCGGGGACCACCGTCGCCGGCCTCCACATCTTGGAACAGGCGGGGTTTCGAGGGTTACTCATGGAGGCGGTCGAGGCGGCAACCCGTCGCTCCATGGAGCTGGGTGAGGAGTAGGCAATGTTCGTCTTTGCCAACTTGCTGACTGCTATCGCACAAATTTTACACATTGGTCTCTTCGTCTATATGTGGATGATCATCATCCGGGCGGTTATCTCCTGGGTTAACCCGGACCCGTACAATCCGATCGTCCAGTTTCTCTATCGCAGCACCGAACCGGTCCTGCAGCCGGTCCGCCGAGCCGTCCCTATCGGTTGGGGGATCGATTTTTCCCCGCTGGTGGTCATCCTCGCGATTATGTTCTTGGACCAATTTCTCGTGGCTTCCTTACGGGAGCTGGCGTGGAGGCTTCGATGAAGAATCTGGCCCCTCTCGAAATCGCACAACAAGAATTTCGACGGCGCTTCCGCGGTCTGGATCCGGTGGAGGTCAGGAACTTCCTGGAAGGGATCGCCGAGCAACTGCAGGGGCTCCTCAAGGAGAGTATCCTCAAGGAGGATCGGCTTGAGAAGCTGGAGACCCAGCTAGAGACGTATCGGGGGCGGGAGAACGAAGTCAAGGAGGTTCTCTTCGCCCTCCAGCGCATGACCGATGACATGAAAGACACAACCCGGAAGGAGGCCGAGCTCATCATCAAGGACGCCGAAATCAAGGCGGAGGCCCTCTTGGAGCGCGCCCATCTGACGTTGGGCCGATTGCAGGGAAAGATTGCGGATTCGAAGCGGGAGAAGGCCTTTTTCGAGGCCAGGGTCCGGGGGGCCATCAAGCTCTACCAGGATCTCCTAGACACCGAGGCTGCCGAGGACGCCAGTGAGCCTGTCCAACCTGAACCTCCAGGTGCGGGGTCCTGATCTTCTCCTCCCGGTTCTCGTCCGGCCAGGGGCTAGGCGGGATGAGATCATCGGAGTCCGGGAAGGGGTCTTGAAAGTAACCGTCACTGCCCCACCTGTGGACGGCAAAGCCAACACAGCCTGCCGCCGCCTGTTGGCCACCACCCTGAAGGTTCCCCTCACCCATGTAGAGATCATCGCCGGAGCGCAGACCCGTCACAAGCGAATCCGGATACGAAATGCCGACCTCGTCTCCTTCACGGCACGCCTCGCTCCCCTCCTCAAGTAGCACATCTCAGCCATCAGCCGTCAGCGGTCAGCAGTCGGCTTTTTCAACTTCCGCATGCTGATTGCTGATTGTTACCTGGTTCACTGGGCGACCGGGGGCCGTCGGGCGTGCCACGGTGTCGCCCGCTGGTAAGCATAGGCCCCCCGAAGAAGTGTTACTTCATCGAAGGGTCGCCCGATCATTTGAAGTCCCACGGGAATTCCTCCGACGTCCGTACCGCACGGGACCGTGATTGCGGGAAGTCCGGTCAGATTCGCGGGGCTCGTAAACCGGGTGATGGTTGGCTGAAGCCTTTTCCGGATCCCGCAAATGGCGACCGTCTGCTCGCCGATAGGTGGGGCCACAATAGGGAGGGTCGGAGTTACCAACAGGTCCACCTGATGGAAGACAGCGGCAAATTGCTTCATTAGGAGCCGACGAGCCTGTTGGGCCCGCACATACTGTGAGGCTCCAAGGAATTCTCCCAGCTCCAGACGGCGCCGGACATCTATCCCAAGCTCTCGCCCGCGGGTCCGGAGGAGCCGACTGTGGTTGGCGGTTGCCTCGCTCGAGAGGGTAAGAAACTGAATGGCAGGTGCGTGACGGAGGAGAGGGATTGATACCTCCTCCACGCTCGCCCCCAGACCCTCCAGAACTTCAAGGGCCCCTTCCACCGCCCCCATGACTAAGGGATCTACTTCGGCCGGGTCGTAAAAGAAATCCCTCGGTAGCCCAATCCTGACCCCCTTCATGTCACTCTCGAGCGCTCGACAATAATCTGGAACCGGCAATGGACTCGTAGTGACGTCTCGCGCATCGGACCCGGCCAAGACCTGAAGCAGCAGCGCTGCATCCTCCACCACGTTTGTGATGGGACCGACATGATCGAGGGACCAAGCCAGGGGGAAAACACCGCTGCGACTCACCCGACCGTAGGTTGGCTTTAGTCCGACCACCCCACAGCAGGCAGCCGGGATCCGTATCGAACCTCCGGTATCGGTTCCCAGAGATCCGAGACAGAGGGATGCAGCCACGGCCGCGGCAGAGCCCCCGCTGCTTCCTCCCGAGATCCGATTGAGGTTCCAGGGATTCCGCACGGCTCCGAAATGGGGATTATCGTTGGTAATTCCGTAGGCAAGCTCGTGAAGGTTTAGCTTTCCCAAGAGGATCGCGCCTGCCTCCTTGAGACGGCGAATGACGGTGGCATCCTCCTGAGAGACAAAATCCTTGAAAACCCGTGTCCCGGCGGTGGTGGGAAGGCCGGCGGTGAAGAAGAGATCCTTCACCGCGATCGGGATGCCATGGAGTGGGCCGAGCGGCCGGCCGCGCGCAATGGCATCTTCCGCCGTCCGGGCCGCCTGAATTGCCTCTTCGGCGTAACACGCAATATAGGCATTGATGGGCTTCCCATACGTGGAGATACGTTCCAACATCGCTTGTACAAGCTCAACGGGTGAAAGCTCTCTTCGGTGGATGAGGCGCGCCGTAGAGACGATGGAAATTTCGGAAATGTCGTTCGCCTGGGATCGAGGCCCTGCAGGCAACTCCGCCGGCTCTCCGGGTGACGACACCGGTTCTCCAAGGACGACAGAGAGTGCTGGCTCTTCCCCGCCCAACTCCTCCTCCTCGAGGGCCGCGAGGACCTCTTCCACTGTCTCGTAGGCCTGCCGCCAGGCCTCCCTATCTTCTTCCCCGTGCGGCAGACGTCTCGCATCTGCCAGCGCTCGAAATAGTTCCGGGCGGAGGGACATATGGCACCCCTGCTCGCGCTAAGGGTTTTACTTTTTCACTCTTTCGGGACTACCTCGAACTCGAAGATAAGAGGAAACGCTGTGGGCCCAACGTAGAGTGAGGTAAATTGGAGGAAAACGGCCTTGGCATCCTTAGGAATGGCCGGAAAGACTAAAATTCCTTCACGACTCCGGTCAGGGGCAATGACCAAATACCCTGTAATGACCTCTTTCTGGGCCGCCTGAAGTAGGGTTGGATTTTCAGCAAAGGTCTGGAACAGTTCGGCAGCATCGAATGCCGCGACACCCCGGTTCTTTTGATCCTTCAGGATAGTGAGACCCGAATCTAAGGTCAACTGGTCCCGGGACCGGTTCTCGATCCGAAGATAGAAGGGCGTAATGTCATCTCGCATCCTTCCAAACGGGTTCTTTTTGCGATGCTTTTGAAAATACGCGAGCACGTCCTCCGGGGCGAGAGGCCGCACCGTTACGTTTAAAGGCCCGGGAGTCGCGATGATGCTCCGCCCGCTCACCGTGTACGTCGGGGTGCGGGAAGGCGCCGGACGGAGGCCGACTTTCTCGGGGGGAGCGGAAGCAATCAACGCACAACCGCTCAACACAAGCCCCGAACATACGAGGAGGATTGACCAAAAGAGCAAGGGCAAGCAGCTGTTGCCCGCCCTTGCTCTCCAATTTGTCCGTTGCAGGGCCAGCGTCATCTAGACCTGCATGGCGCGGAGACGCTTGACACGCTCCTCGACCGGAGGATGAGTGGAGAAGAAGCGCAAGAGAGACCTCCCCGACAGCGGATTGACGATGAAGAGATGGGACGTGGCCGGGTTGGCTTCCAAGGGGATCCGCTCGGCAGCGGCATGGAGTCGCTCGAGGGCCGAGGCCAACCCGGAGGGCTTCTTGGTGAGCCGCGCCGCCGTTGCATCAGCCTGAAACTCCCGGGTGCGGGAGATCGCCATCTGGATGACGAGAGCGGCAATGGGGGCCAGGATGGACATGGCGAGGAGACCCAGAATACCACCCCCTCGATCCTCTGAACCCCTGCCACCCACCCCTCCGAAAATGGCGGCCCACCGGGCCATGTACGCCAACATCATGATCACCCCGGCCAACGTGGCAGCAACGGCGCTGATCAGGGTGTCTCGGTGCTTGACATGTCCTAACTCGTGGGCCAGCACCCCCTCCAGTTGCTCAGAGTTCATGATCCGCAGAATCCCAGAGGTTACCGCAACGGCCGCGTGCTGTGGATTCCGACCCGTGGCAAAGGCATTGGGGGACTCGTTGGGGACGATATACACCCTGGGCATGGGGAGCTGCGCCCGTTGGCTGAGGGATCGGACCATGCCTACCAGTTCCGGGGCCTCTGCCTCTGTAACCTCCCGGGCCCGGTACATCTTCAGGACAATCTTGTCGGAATACCAGTAAGAGCCAAAGTTCATCAGGAGGGCGAACAGGAAGGCAATCACCATCCCTTGGGTACCTCCGAAATAATCCCCGAAGATAACAAGGAGACCCGTCATCGTCCCCAACAGGAGTGTCGTTTTAATGGTGTTTCCCATAGCCCCTGTGTCTCCTTTAGTATCCTCCGTGCATTTTTCCAACGATCATCAACGTAGAAACGATTCTGAGGGTGTCAAGGGGATTCCCTCCGCTGAGGTGGAGAACGCCGACTTAAACCACGCCGCCCCACCGGGACCAGGCCTGGGCTCTGCCGGCGGTGGAGCACCTCCTCCCCTACAACCCGGAGCACCGCCTCGAAAGCTTCGGCCGTCTCCTGGCGCATCTGCTCCATCTGCTCCCGCATATTGAGGATCACTTCTACCCCGGCCAGATTCACCCCGAGCTCATTGGTCAGGCGTAAAATGAGCTCGATCCGCTCTAGGTCATCCTGGGAATAGAGGCGCGTGTTTCCTTCGGTCCTGGAAGGCCGGATCAGTCCCTCTCGCTCGTACGCTCTGAGAGTCTGGGGGTGGATATTGAACATCTCCGACACCACGCTAATCATGTACAGAGCTTTCTTCTTTCTTCTTGGCATTTCCGCCACCTCCCCGGGCAGCACCTACTCCGTCCCGATATCCAATGTCCAACCCCGACAGGAAAGGATTCGCTCTTCAACGTTGGACGCTGGACCGTGGACGTTACCCCTTCAGATCCCGCCTGGGGTCCATCGGATTCAACCGCGTAAACTCCCGGAGGAGCTGTTGGGACCGTTCATCCAGATTCTGGGGAACGACAATCTTAACCGTGACATATTGATCCCCCCGGCCACTCCCCTTGAGATGCGGCACCCCTTTCTGCCTCAAGCGGAAGATGCGGCCGCTCGAAGTCCCGGGAGGAATTGTCATGGTGGCCGTGCCGTCTACCGTGGGAACCTCGACCCGCGCCCCGAGCGCTGCTTCTGTGATGGTGATGGGGATCGCACAGTAGAGGTTGTCCCCTTTTCGCTCGAAGAAGGAATGCGGGTGAACCCGGGTGGTCACGTAAAGGTCCCCGGGAGGACCCCCATTCCTCCCCGGCTCTCCCTTGCCTGCGAGGCGAATTCGCGAGCCGGTGTCCACTCCGGGAGGGATATTGACCTTCAGCCGTTCGGTCCGGTAGATCGCCCCCTTGCCGCCACAGCTTCGGCAGGGCTGGAGAATCACCTTCCCGCTCCCCTGACACCGGGGGCAGGGGGATGCCATACTCAGGATACCGCGCGAGACCTGCCGTCGTCCGCTCCCTCCGCAGTCAGGACAGGACTGTGGGGCCGATCCGGACGCCGCTCCGGTCCCATGACAGGCCTTACAGCTTACGTGTTTTTGAAGTGTGATCTCCGTGGAGAGGCCCCGGATCGCGTTCTCAAAATCCAGATCGATGGAGTAATGAAGATCCTCCCCCTTCAGGGAAGCTGTTGTTGCCCCTGGGCCGCCGCCAAAGATATCCGATAAGATATCCGCAATGCCGCCAGAACCACGCTGGCGGAACCCGGTGAAGGGGCCGAAGTCAAAACCAAATCCCGGACCGGCTCCCTCGGTGGCTGAGGCAAACGGCTGATGGCCAAACTGATCATACTGTCGGCGCTTGCCTGGATCACTCAGGACCTCGTACGCCTCGGTAATCTCTTTAAAGTTCGCTTCTGCCTCTGGATTTCCCGGATTGACGTCGGGATGATACTTCCGGGCGAGCTTTCGATACGCTCGCTTGATCTCCCGCTCTGAGGCGTTCCGAGGAGCCCCCAGGACCTCGTAGTAGTCTCGCTTGGCCATCTCGATCTACCTATATACCCCCTGTCCCTCCCAGTGTCCCTGACGCCCAACGGCAAAGCCTAAGATCTCCTTCAAGGTGTCCGATGTCGGACGGAATTTCATTTCACCTCAACTTTGATGTGCTTTGGCTTTGCCGCCTCCGCCTTCGGGATGTTCACTTCCATGACCCCGTCTTTAAAGGTCGCACGAATCTTGTCGGGCTGGATATCCGTCGGCAAGACGAACGCGCGCTGGAACGTCCCGTAGGCGCACTCCACCCGAAGGTAGTTTTCCTGCTTGACCTCCTTCTCGTGCCGCCGCTCCCCTTTGAGGGTCAACCTATTATCTCGGACTTGAATATCGATATCTTCCTTGCTGAGGCCAGGGAGCTCTGCCCTCAGGACAAGGCTTTCGGCCGTCTCATAGATGTCTACCGGGGGTGACCAAGCCGATGCCACCACCCCTTCCCGATCCCCGCGAGACCGGGCCAACGTTTGCTCGAATATCTGATTCATCCGATCCTGAAGCGTGATCAAATCCTGAAATGGATCCCACCGCACTACTGCCATACCACGCCACCTCCTTCGAATCCCTTTGCGCTATCAGCCCTCACTCTTCTTTCCACCGCCAAGGTCCTCAAACTCCGCGTCTACAACCTCTCCCTCCGCCGGTCGCTCCCCTCCCGCGGCCTGCTCTCCAGCGGTCTCGGCACCGGGTGCCTGCTGCTCGGTCTGGGCTCGCTGATACATGGCCTCGGCCATCTTGTGAGAGGCCTTGGTAATCTGCTCGATGGCCTGACGGATTTGGTCGGCGTTGCCCGATTCAAGGGCTTTCTTTCCCTCCTGTAAGGCCTCTTCTATCCCCGAGATCTCACCCACCGGAATCTTGTCTCGATTCTCGTTGAGCATCTTTTCCGTCGTATAGATCAGAGAATCGAGTTGGTTTCGGGCCTCGATCTCCTTCCGGCGCTGCTTATCCTCCGCCGCATGTGAATCGGCTTCCTTCACCATCCGATCGATCTCTTCCTTTGCCAAGCCGCTCGAATGGGTAATGGTGATCTTCTGCTCCTTAGCAGTGGCCGTATCCTTCGCACCGACGTTCAGGATGCCATTGGCATCGATGTCAAAAGTCACCTCGATCTGGGGTATCCCCCGGGGAGCCGACGGAATCCCGACCAAGTGGAACCGACCCAACGTGCGGTTGTCCCGCGCCATCTCTCGCTCCCCTTGGAGCACGTGGATCTCTACCGACGTCTGATTATCTGCGGCCGTAGTGAAGATCTCCCCCTTTCGCGTGGGGATGGTGGTATTCCGCTCGATGAGTCTAGTCATCACGTTGCCCAGGGTTTCGATCCCAACGGAGAGGGGTGTTACATCCAAAAGGACCACATCCCGAACATCGCCAGCCAGCACCCCGGCCTGAATGGCGGCACCGATCGCCACTACCTCGTCAGGATTAACTCCCTTGTGGAGCTCCTTGCCAAAGACATCCTTCACCACTTGCTGGACCCGAGGCATCCGGGTCTGCCCGCCGACCAGGATAACCTCATCGATCTGTCCCGGCTTGAGTTTGGCATCCTCCAGGCATTGCCGCACGGGGCCGACCGTCCGTTCGATGAGACTCTCGACCAACTGCTCCAATTTGGACCGGGTGAGCTTCATGCTGAGGTGCTTGGGCCCCGAGGCATCGGCAGTGATGAACGGGAGATTGATCTCTGTCTCCATGATCGTGGACAGCTCACACTTGGCCTTCTCTGCTGCCTCCTTCAGACGCTGGAGCGCCATCCGATCCTTGCTGAGGTCGATCCCCTGATCCTTCTTGAACTCGGCGACGATCCATTCGATGATCCGCTGGTCGAAGTCGTCGCCGCCCAAATGAGTATCTCCGTTGGTCGCTTTGACCTCGAAGACCCCATCGCCGATCTCCAGGATCGAGACATCGAACGTCCCACCCCCTAAATCGAAGATGGCGATCTTTTCGTCCTTTTTCTTTTCCAGGCCATATGCCAGAGAGGCGGCCGTCGGCTCGTTGATGATCCGAAGGACTTCCAGTCCGGCGATGACCCCAGCGTCCTTCGTCGCTTGTCGCTGACTATCATTGAAATAAGCGGGCACCGTGATAACAGCCTTGGTTACCTTGTCTCCCAGATAGGCCTCGGCGTCGGTCTTGAGTTTTTGCAGGATCATGGCCGAGATCTCTGGAGGCGAATACTGTTTGTCCCGGGACTCGACCCGCGCATCCCCTCCGGGGCCCTTTTCCACCTTGTAGGGAACGAGCTTTATCTCGTGGAGTACTTCCTCGTAGCGGCGGCCCATGAATCGCTTGATGGAAAAGATCGTATTGTCAGGATTCGTGATCGCCTGCCGCTTTGCCACCTGGCCTACCAGCCGCTCCCCATCCTTTGAGAAGGCAACGACTGAAGGGGTAATTCTCGCGCCTTCCGCATTCGTGATGACAGAGGGCTCGCCTCCTTCCATGACCGCCACGGCCGAGTTCGTTGTACCCAGATCGATTCCAATGACTCTTGCCACTTCAGGACCTCCTTTGAACAGTAGAAGTTATCTTCCCACGTTCCAAATTCTTACCCGACGTATAATATGAAATCTTAGTGTCTATTTGTCAAGTTATTTCATTCTGCTTCTAACTATTTGGTTTCATTGCGTCTATTATATTGGCTTCCTCCGGTGGAGCGTTGGCAACTTTGCAATAGGGCGACCATCGAAGCCCCCGAGGCGAATCCAACCCTCGTGCAATTCCGGCTTCCCCACAGTCCTTGGCCACCGCAACAACAGCAGCACCCAAAGTTGACTACGAAGTAGCACCCTTCCCTATTCCTTGACATACCTCCCTCCTTTTCCCTAAAGTATAGGGCACGTTTCGTGACCCCGTCTCATCGAGGACCCTATTGACGTTTTGGATGAACTGAAGGGTGCGGCTCGGTCGACCTATTTAGAGATCAAGGGCTTCCGGGTGTCGCCAGAATCGAGTCACACCATAAGTGATACCCTGGGGAACGAACGGGATCACAACTCGATGTCCCAACCAGAAGGCCGGGCGAACCACATTGTCTTTTTCATCACTACCGCCTCAATCGAGGAGGGGGAGAGGATCGCTAGGTCCCTTTTGGAAGAGCGACTTGCCGCCTGCCTGAACCTTGTGCCGGCAGTCCGATCCTTTTTCTGGTGGGAAGGCAAGGTCCAAGAGGAGGGGGAGGTTTTGCTTATCGGGAAGGGACGGGCCGATCTTTTCCCTAAGGTACAGGCCCTAGTCAGGGCCCTGCACTCTTATACTGTCCCCGAGATCATCGCCATACCGATCACCTCTGGCCTTCCCGACTACCTCTCCTGGATCGACGACTCCACCTCTCACTCCGAGTCCCGGTGAATTCAAATCACTTTCCACCAATGCTCAAGTCCCCCAACCGATTCAGCGTAGTCCTCAGCGGGGGTCTAGCCCGGGGGGCTGCCCACCTTGGCGTCTGGCGGGCCCTTTCGGAGGGGCAACTCGTGCCGGAGCGAGTGGTCGGGGTCAGCATCGGGGCGATCGTTGGCGCCTACCTCTGCAAAGAAGGGAGCAGGGGAGAGGCTCTAGGAATCCTTAGGGAGCTGGTGGCACAGGCATTGCACAACGAGACGAAGGTGAAAGAAGGGAATTTCTGGGATACGTGGCGCCTGATTTCCCTTGAGCGACGGCGAGCCTTCATTGAAGAGGCACTCGGCTTGAGGGGATTGACCTTCAGCCAACTCCCTCTTCCCCTCTACATTACCGCAACTCGCCTCCTTCCACCGGGCCGGGTGGTCTTCGGGGACCAACCGACCGACTCGGTTGTAGAGGCGATCCTAGCCAGTACCGCCGTCCCCTCCCACCCGCCGGTCCGAGTGGGGAAACACTATTACTTGGACGGCGGTATGAGCGGCAATCTCCCCGTGAAGGAAGCCGTAGAAAGGGGAGCACGGGTAGTCTTGGCGGTGAATCTTGGCCCCCCAATGCGACGAGCATCAGGACCCCTGGGTGATGCTTTGTGGCGCTTTTACCGAGATGTCAGCAGACTTCCGAGCCTCTGGGAAGTACACCGCTGCAAGGCTCAAGGAGCAAAGGTCTTCCAGGTGTCCTCGGCGGCGATTGAGTCGCACGGAATATTTGCCTTCGATAGGCTTGACACCATTGAGGAAGCCGGGTATAAGGCCACCCAACGCGTCCTTCCCGCTCTTCGCAAAGCGCTAGGACGTCTGGGTGAAGATCACTCGTCCACCGCGGCACTATAGGGAGGAGAGGGTGGGTTCTAAGCGTAGGTTGACGAGGTTGCTGTCTGTAAGCAGCATCCTCCTTATGGGTTGTACTGGCCCATTCGCTCTTCGTAATAGCACCGTGCCACCCCCCAGCAGTCCCCGGCCGACGTGGGAATCAGATGGCCCACAGAAACCTCTCTACTCGCACATGCCGCCGCTGGCGCTTGCCATACCGCGTCCTCCGACCTCCTCAATCACAGCGACGGATGTCCTATCCGACGATCTTCTCCTGACGGAGGCCCGCGAACTCCTCCGCCAGGCCAAGCGGCAGGCGGAAATGGGCCAGGACCACGAGGCGATGACACTGCTCAGCCGCGCCCGTGACCTCCTGCTGAGCGATGGTGCAAGCGTGACACATGAGGTGGCGAGACGCCGGGCAGAAACGTTGAAGGAAGTCAAAGCGTTCTCGGACGAGTTAGCCGCGATCCAGTTAATGACCGAGATCCCCTTTGACGGGGAAGGCTCGCTGATCACTTCCGAGGATTTGCGTGCCTTGGAGCAAGCCATTCCCGAACTCTCGCCCCCAGTGAAACCGGAGATCAGTTACGATGTGCCTATAGAATTGAACCGGCGGGTACAGAGATTCGTTGATCTCTTCAGCACCAAGAAGCGGGATGAAATCGCCAAGGCTCTGGAGCGCTCGGGTCGATATCTTCCCCTGATGCGGGAGATCTTCGCGGAAAAGGGTCTGCCCCTGGACCTAGTAAACCTGGCCTATATTGAAAGTTCATTTAAGCTTTACGCTTACTCCCGAGCGAGGGCAGTGGGCCTGTGGCAGTTCATAAGAGGGACCGGCCGTAAATATGGCTTAACGACTAATTGGTGGGTGGACGAACGCCGAGACCCGGTGAAGGCTAGTGCCGCGGCGGCGGATTACCTCTCGGAATTGTATGCAATATTTCACTCGTGGCCTTTAGCCATTGCCGCCTACAATTCGGGTGAGGGAAAGGTCAAACGAGCCATCCGACGCCAAAGAACCACAAACTTTTGGAATCTCAAAGTCCCCCGGGAAACCAGGTATTTCGTCCCTGCATTTATGGCAATGACCATCATCGCCAAGGATCCTGAGGCGTACGGCTTCGAACCACCCGTGGAGCAACCGTGGCAGGTGGACCAAGTCGCCTTGCCTCAGCCCACGGATCTCCGGCTGTTGGCCAAGGCCGCCGGCGTGAGCATAAAAGAACTCAAGGATCTGAACCCCGAGCTGAGGCGCCTTGTGACCCCGCCTCAGGAGGGATATCTTCTTAACCTTCCCCCTGGAAGTAGAGCCAACTTCCTCGAGGCTCTCGAGCAGCTTCCCCAGGTGCGCCGTGTTGTGTGGCGGCAGCACCGGATTCGGCGAGGGGAGGCTCTTTCTACCATCGCCCGGCGGTTTCGGACTACGGTAACGGTCCTGATGGAGATGAACCATCTGAAGAATCCACACCGAATCCGCGCGGGCACCAGGATTACTGTTCCAGTCCCCGCTTTTACCGTCGCCCAGGCCCCAAGCACCACGAGGCCAGGCAAGAACGAGAAAATCTTTTCATCTTCAAATTCTTCACATTATGTCGTCAGGCGCGGCGACACCCTCTGGGATATCGGTCGCGCCCATCGGGTGAGCACCCAGGATTTGAAGCGTTGGAACAACCTGAACGGCTCCCGTATTTACCCCGGCCACACGTTGCGGATTCACCCTGAAGCTCCCCAAGCACGTCACGTGACATGGCGCCAGCACCGGGTCCGTCGAGGCGAGACACTGTCTACCATCGCCCAGCGGCACGGAACCACCGTGCCAGTCCTGATGGAGATGAATCAGCTGAAGAATCCACACCGGATCCGCGCGGGCACCAGGATTACTGTCCCGGTCCCCACCCAGGCTCCGGGACCTCAAGCGTTGTAATAACCTGCAACATTCTCTCATTCACCCCGTCCAGACCCCCCAATTCATCTGGATTCATCACCTCAAAAAAATTCCCCCTGCCCACTTCCTGAGACCCTCCAGCTGGAAGCATTGATCTATTTCCGCTTCACTGACCTGTTACAAGTTATTGATTCGGACGTGCAAACCTTGCACGATCGTGCAAACATTGCACACTGTATCAGGCGCACTCTCCCCTCTTCCGAAACCCGTACTTGCTCCCCGTCGGTTCTAGATGGTTGGTGTTCCACCATCCATCTAGTCCTCATTCCTGGATACACTTCTAGAACCTCACCCCTCGTAAGACCCTTCTCCACGACGAGTGCACCCCCCCTTGAGCAATCTATTTTCTCACCGGGGCTTGGGCCGTGGCCTGCGCCTCGGACAATCGCTTAAGACGTTGACTGCCCCACGTCCCTATGGTATGGGGACGGCGGAGAGAGATGAGCGGACGACTTTCACGATCAAGGAGGTCGTCGAGAAGATCCACGACGGGCAGTACCTGTTAGCGTTGAACTGAGGGGATCGGAAAAGGAGGGGGTGGGTGCTGCTTCCATCTTCCGAGTCGGCTCGTAAGATTATTCACCTCGTCGGCGGCCTTATTCCTCTTCTTTATCTGGTTCTCAATCTGACAAAGCTCGAGGCCCTCCTCATCCTGGGGACCCTCGGTCTCCCCTTCATCGGGGCAGACCTTCTTCGCCTCTGGTGGCCTGCCGTGAACCGTTGGTTTCGTTTGTTGTTCCAGGTAGCCATGCGCCCCGGGGAAGAGAACCGCCTCACGGGGGCGACGTATTATTTTTTAGCCTGCTGGTTCACCATCCTCATGTTCGAGCGGACCATCGCCATTGCCGCCCTTTTGATCCTGGCCTGCGCCGACACTGCCGCATCGGTTGTTGGGCAAGCGGTTGGAGGTTATCGGATTGGTCAGAGGAAAACCCTGGCGGGAACAGTCGCCTTTCTGATCACTGCCTGCCTGGTGATGCTCCCTTTCTTCTCCCCCGCCACCTCCTTTTTGGTGGCTTCGATCGCTACGGTGACGGAGGTCCTTCCCCTACCTGTGGATGACAATGTCACCATCCCACTAGTGGCGGGCATCTCACTCACGCTCTTACGGCCTCTCTCAATCTAAAGTGATTTTTCCCCTCAGCCTTTTTCGCCGGCAAGGCGGACAAATTCCAAAATCTCCCCTGTTTGAAGAACGAAACTCTCCTTGACTTCCTGGCCATCAACGACCGCAACGGCCTGGGGGCCGATGTTCAACGCCTGCCTCAACGCGGCGCGGATCTCTCCGACGGTTCGACCGGCGACGTTCGCGTCAAGGGAATGGACCCCATAGATAACCCTCACGGTCTCCTGCGTCCCTGTCGGGGATGCCGGACGCACCCGTTGCGCCTGTTTCAGTGGCTCGGTCATGGCTCTCGCTCTCCCTCGCGCTTGAGCGGATTGCTCTTCCCCTCGATGATATCAAGGTATACCTCGCCGTACTGCAGTTTTTCTTCGCAGGTGCTATAGAACGCGTTGAGCATCGCCGAAGCAATGGTGAGATTCGTAAAGAGGAGCTGGGGTGCACCACGCTCCATCAGCTCCTCACACGACATTTCTGCAGGTGAACGATCTTGGGGATCCCGAATCTCCGGATGAAATCGAGTGATAGGTGCCGTTCGGTCGCGACCTCCTTGACGGATATGAATCTGAACATTGCCATCCGTAAAATCATTCCCCCCAGAAATCAAGGCCATGGCCGTGAGCTTCTCGCAATAGTCACTCACCAACTTTCGCGTCTTATGGTTGTCTACCGCGAGAAAAATCGTGTCCCCTTCTTGGAGGTGCTGGGCGATGTTCGTCTCAGTGATATATTCGGGGACGGCCCGGAAGGAAAGGCCCTCAAACTCTCGAGCCAACTCACCGGCCTTCACCTTTGCTTTGTTTCCCAACGTCCCAAAGGCTTGTCTGTCCGCATTTGACCGCTGAAACTCATCCCCGTCAATGAGGGCGATGCGCACCCGCTCCCCTCGGTAATTGAGATACCTGGCGAGGAAAGGGAGAAGGGCGCAGCCAATCCCCCCAATACCGATGACCTTGATCTCCATCATTGTCTATTCGTCCGACGTCCAAAGTCCAGCGTCAAAAACCGAAGACCCCAGGAGACTGGTCGACTTCGGACCTCGGACTTTGGACCCTTCCTTAAATGGCAGAGGGCCGGCCGGTGGGATCCGAATCTCCGGGCGGGGGCTCTGCTGTCACCTCCTGCGAGTCCTCGAGCCGGATTGTCGGGTCCAGTTGCCACGGCATCACTTCTAGGATCGCCTCCGGCCGGAGATCGAAGCGCCGACCGTCCACGACGAGCGAGCAAGAGACGGTGGGTTTCGCGTGGAGGGATCCAATGGTCACATGGACCCCATCGTCATACTGCTCGTCCACATCATCCAGCTCCGAATGAAAGGCCTCGACCGCGGCGTGGCTGTGAATCGTCCCTACCCGGCGAAGGCCGGCAGGGTTCGGACCGACCTCATACCGGCAATGCCCTCCCGCCACCGTCTGGGGGGGAATCCGGATCTCGTACTCCCCATCCCCCTCGCGGATATAGACAAGGACAGCAGCCTCGGCACGATACTTCCGAAAGACCTCCCGGAAGAAGGCCATGGTTTCCCCCAAGATCTTCGCTGGAATGACCGGAAGGAGGAAATCTGCGCCTTCCTGCTCTTCCTCGAGCCATGAGAGCCCCGGGACCCGAATCCGAGAGCGAAAGAGGGGGGTCCGCTTGACCTGGAAGAGGCCGTCCCTCGTCACCAGATAGTAAATCGACTCTTCGGGCTCGTGAAACCCCGGCTCCTTTAGATAGATCGGGAACAATCCCTCACCCCTCCTGGACCCGATAGATGAGATCTACCAAGTCCGCTGTATCGTCAATAGGTGGGGGAGCCCCCCGCCAGGCCATGAGCCCATCCGCAATCTCGCTGAGACCCATCCCCACTGGCTCCCAATCCACCCCGAGGGGGAAAAGAGAATTCTGTCGGCTCGCCACTTCCCACGCCTCCAGGGTGGCAATGCGGCTATCGCGCTTTGCCGCCCGCTGAAAGCAACTCTCTTCGATGGCGGTATTGAAACCGGTCCCCCAGAAGAACTCGATGACAGCTTGCACTTGCGCGGCGAGGGTCAGATCGTCGAACGGAGGGCGACCCTGAAGGCAGGCCCGACACTTGGCCATGGGCATCTCCGTTGCGGAAACATTCCAAAGGTTTGACAGATACAGGGGGTCAGTATCCGAGGTCAGCGGAGCAGGGCGGCAGTAAATTCGCATCTCGTCGAAGGACTCCTCGTGGAAGAGCAACAGGTACAGAATGTAGGGAAAGGCCACTGCATAATCTCGGGCCGCTCCCTGCGGCCCGGCCGGCCGCCAGGTGAAGTGGCGAACCTGGGGGGGCTGCTCCACGGCAATCAGCAGATCCGACCCCCGGCCCAGGACGAACCGTGTGCCGATGGGAAGGACAGGAAGGCGGCAGAAACCGCCCGTGGTAGCAAGGAGGGTTTGGAGAAAGGTATGGAGCGAGACTTCTCTATCGAGGACGGCCTCGCCCTGCCCACTATGACGGAGGAGACGAACCACCCCTCCCTCAATCTCGATATACTCCCCCATCAACGCCTCCCGATGCACTACCCGAGGGATCGGACCTCGTCGACTCCGAGATCCCGGTACCGCTCAGGGAGGAAGCGGCGGGAGGAACAGTGGGCGACCGCCATGAGCTCCTGCCGGCGGATCAGCTCCTCCGATTGAGAGGGGATGAAGTCCTCAATAGCCCAGCGGTAATCTTTTTCCGCAACCTCATCCGCCCCCCGAACCCTGGCATGGCGGTAGGCCCTGAGCGAAATCTCCTCGATATCCGCACCCGTAATTTGTCCCGGAAAGCGCTCCTCACAGAGGTCCGCCAGGGCAGGAAAGTTCACGTTCACCGTGACAAAGCCGTGTTTCTTTGGCATGAGCGCAAAGATAGAGAGCCGCTCATCCGCGTCCGGCATCAACAGGGGAATCCGCTCGCTGAACCGGCCTGAGCGACGCTCCGCGGGATCTAGCTTGTCCGGACGATTTGTGATCCGGATCCACAAAACCTTTCCCTGGATGGTAGGGTCTCCGGTGAACTCAAAGCGCATCTGACGAATCCGGTTGGTCACTCCGGAATCGCCACTAATTTCGTCCCGGGATTGCTCGGTCTGATCTGCCTCATCTTCTAAAACTACCAGAGGGGTCAACGATCGGAGGGATTGAAGAATCTTCCAGAAGTTCCGTTCCGAGGCCCCCACCCATTTCTCCCGCGGGTTAGTGATCTTGACGAAATTGAAGCCGCACTCCTTGGCCAGCGCCTCGGCCACCGCTGTCTTCCCCACCCCGGGCGGACCGACGAGCGTGATCCCACGAGGGACCATCTTCACGTCCCCATCCCGGATGGCCTGGATCACTTCACGGAAGAATTCCCTGACCGCTGCAAGCCCCCCGATGGCCTCGAGTCCAAAACTCGGGTCGACCAGTTCGACGATCCCGTAGAGATCGTGCCGCAGGATCTCTCGTTTGCGCCTCTTGACCTCCTCAAAGGTCAAAGGAGACCCCTTAGCCTTCGCCTGGCGCCAGAGCTGCTCGAGGTGCAACCGGGTCAGACCGGCGGTCGCTCGGGCAAAGGCCTCTGCACTCATGCTGAGGGTCGCGCCATCCTGGTCCAACAGGTGCTCGATATACTCAAGCCGGTCCCCCTCATCGGGGAGAGGAACCTCGATGAGCTCGACCCGATCGCCCGGTTGTCGCAGCGCCGGGTGCAAGTCGGCCAGATTGCTGACGGTGAGGAGAACCATCCCGCCCTGCTCCCGGACGGTGCGATCGGTTGCGAGGCTGAGCAGAGCCACCAAATTGTTTCGATCGTCCTCATTCATACAGGAAAAATCGGCGGCTGGCGCGATACTCTCGGCGTACTCCAGGACCACGATCGCGCGCCGGCTGCCATTCCGGAGACGTCCCGACCGGAGGCATTGACCAATGAGTGGAACAACCTTGCTGGCATGAGTAGGAAGGGGAGGCTCGGCACCGGTCGCCTCGCCTAACGCCCTTAAGGCCCGCTGCCGCTGCTCTTCCAGGTATGCCTCTCGCTCGTCCTGAACGGGCTTGGCCTTGAGACCAGCCGCCTCTCGAAATCGGCGCTCGCTCTCGTCATTGGGAAAGCGAAGGCCCATGGAGCGATTGTAGAAAATGACGGGATCTGTTATCCCCAGCCACTGCGTGAGAAAGGTCGAAAAGGGGAGAAAGCTCTGATTGAGGGGGGCGTAATCGGCGATATTATGGTGGAGGACGAAGAGGCTCGAGGTGTCTGCCTCCATCCGCTCATAGAGATCTTCAGCCCATTGCGGGATTGGCCTCACCGCCACCATATCCTTGCGGGAACGGGTCTCCTTCGAACGCATGCATTTTATGGGATTACAAGCACCCTGTCAACGTAAGGGCCCTCAAAGCTAAGAAAAACACGAAGGTGCCGCGGATGAATCGCGGTAGGAACGTCGGCCTCGGGCTGAGGGCAAGAGAGTGCGCCGCTCGTGACGGCACTAGAGCCCCACAGCCGAGACGGAAGCAACCTTTAGTGAAGTGCGTATTGCTAGTGGTGGGAGGGGGGGATCACCAGCGCAGAACCCTCGATGACCGGCTCTCCACGCTGATTGTGAAGGGTCGTCTTGAGGCGAACCCGGTGCTTTTCTCTGATGAGTTCGGTCACTTCGACACGGGCGATAACTGTATCGCCAATCTTCACGGGCCTGAGAAATCGGAGTTCTTGGGAAAGATAGATCGTCCCGGGGCCGGGCAGCCGACTGCCGATACACGCCGAGATCACGCTGGCCGCCAGCATGCCTTGCGCGATAGGTTCCCCAAATCGCGTCCGTTTGGCAAAGGCATGATCGGTGTGCAGGGGGTTCCGATCTCCTGTCAGGGTGGAGTATTGCTCAATATCTGCGGCCGTGATCGTCTTCACGATGACGGCCTTCTGCCCGAGCTCCAGCCCGTCCATCGTCTTCCCGCGCATTGAGTCTCTCCTCAACAGTCGCTCGGCAACCACGCCGATCCGCTAGCGATCGCCTATGCTTTCCCTTCCTCCTTTTCCGAGGTGTCGTTGGGAAAATTACCTTATCCTTTCGCTCCTTCTATGACTATTACAAGGTAATGGGTGTCCGGCTGTCAAGTTTTTTTAGCATATGCGTTATAGCGGCTGCGTCATAACGCCCAAAACGCGGTCTCCCCAATCTGACCTATGTTGTGCCAGAAATAGCCTTTGATTTAACAAGTTACGATGTTCAGATTAGACATTGCCTCGAAACCAAGGCGATGGTAGACTTTGTTATGAGTAGCTGAATCACGGCGTTCCAGAGCGGAGGGAGGATGCGATGAGGCTAAAAGGGCGAGTCGCCGTGGTGACCGGGGGCTCCCGGGGGATCGGCCGGGCGATTGCGTTAGCCCTTGCCGAGGAGGGGGCCGCCGTCGCCATTAACTACCAGCGAAATGAGGCATCAGCCAAGGAGGTCGTTCAGGAAATCGAAAGGATGGGGGGAAGATCGGGCGATATCTATCAGGCCGATGTGAGCGACCCCGCGCAGGTCCTTCGCATGCGGGGTGCGATCCTCCAACGGTTTGAACGCGTGGACATCTTGGTCAACAACGCCGGCATTAATCGCGACAAAAGCTTCATCAATATGGATTATGAGACCTGGAAGGCCGTGGTCTCGGTGGATCTAGACGGCGCCTTCCACTGCACGAAGGCTTTCGTCGTGGCGATGAAGGCCAGAGGCTATGGCAGGATCATTAACATCTCGTCCGTCGTTGGTCAGACGGGGAACTTCGGTCAGGCGAACTATGCGGCGGCCAAGGCAGCGCTCCTCGGCTTGACGAAAACCTTGGCCAAGGAGTTCGCCGCGAAAGGGGTCACCGTCAACGCTGTTGCGCCCGGGTTCATCGAGACCGAGATGGTGGCCGGTACCCCCGACGAAGTCAAGGAGAAGGTCCTCGCCCAGATTCCCATGCACCGGTTCGGCAAGCCGGAGGACGTAGCAAAAGCAGTGGTCTTTCTGGCCTCCGATGAAACGAGCTACATTACCGGTCACGTGCTCAACGTCAATGGAGGGATGTACATGTGAGGGACCCCTGCTGCCACAAATGGGATGTCCCCGCGGCATTCATGGAAAGGTTGTCCAATGGCGGATGATCCTGTCCTCATCAAAAAGTATAGCAACCGGAAGCTCTACGACCCCAGCCGAAGCCGCTATATCAGGCTCGAGGAGATTGCTGGTCTCATCCGGCAGGGGAAGCAGGTCAAGGTGGTGGATACCACCTCACACGAAGACCTGACCGCGGTCACCCTGGCGCAGATCATCCTGGAGGAGGAGAAGAAGCACAAAAACCTCGTGCCGGTCAGCTTCCTGCACCAACTGATCCAGTACGGGGAATCGCTCCAACATCTCTTTCAGCGGGGGCTCTTTTCGAGCCTGGAGACTTTCACGACCACACAGCGAGAAGCGGGAAAACTCTGGAAGGAAGTGGCAATGAGGGGCTGGGGACCTCCGGGGAGGAAGCCCGATCGGTCCCCAAAAACCTCGGCGGAGCAGACCGAGCAGACCGCCGAAGCCCTTTTGAAAGCCGAACTCGAGTTGCTCAAGGAGAGCCTTGAGCGCTTGGAGAAGCGGATCACAGACCCGGAGAAAAGCCCCGTCGAAACTACCTAGCCATTCCTCACCACTCTCCCCAAAACTTTCGTCTCCTCCCTCATATGCCCCTTTGAAATCAGACACTTGAATCCAAGTATTCACGTTCTTTAATGCAGCGCAAAATCATCTTGACATCTATGACGCATAGTGTTATATTAGTTAGCGATTGTGTCATCTGGATCGACCAACCGCAAGGAAAGTCTGATGGATCTGTTTCGAAATGGTCAACCGCTTCCTGGAGCAAGAACTGCAGCTGACGAGCCAGGAGGAAAGCAGACATCCACCCTCGAAATCGAAGGGAGCTTTTGCTGGGACCACGGTTACCATCTCGGCCCTTGCTGCCCGCGCTGCCGGTATAAGATCGAGCAACACGTTCCGGAACATAAAGACTGTCGACCCGGCATAGCACTGGCCGAATGGATCCCGAAGAGCGCAGCATAGAGGAAGGAGGCTCGTGATGGATGATGTCGTCATCGGGAGCGCTGTCCGGACGCCTATCGGAAGCTTCAGCGGAGCTTTAGCGTCGGTTGCGGCACCCAAGCTGGGGGGCCTGGTCGTTGCCGAAGCGGTGCGTCGTGCACACCTCGAGCCTGCCCAGGTTGACGAGGTTTATCTTGGAAACGTCGTGAGCGCCGGGATGGGTATGGCTCCTGCGCGACAAGCGGCTACCGCGGCTGGCCTTCCTGAGTCGGTCGGGGCAACTTTGATCAACAAGGTCTGCGGCTCTGCCCTGAAGGCGGTCACGATGGCGGCCCAGGCCATCCGAAGTGGTGAAGCCGAGATCCTGGTGGCTGGCGGCATGGAGAACATGAGCCGGGCCCCGTATCTGCTGGACAAGGCCCGGAACGGGTACCGGATGGGGCATGGCCAGCTCATCGACAGCATGATTCACGATGGTCTCTGGGATGTCCTCAACGATATGCACGTCGGTCTGTGCGGGGAATTGTGTGCTGCAAGATACGAGCTCTCTCGGGAGGAACAGGACCGATTTGCTCTGCAGAGCTACATGCGCGCTTTGAGCGCGCAGCGCGAGGGACAATTCAGGGCCGAAATCATTCAGGTTCCCGTGACCGGACGCAAGGGCGAGACAAGCCTCGTGGAGGAGGATGAGGAACCGAACCGCCTGGCGCTTGAGAAGATCCCAACGCTGAAACCCGTGTTCAAGGAAGGTGGAACGATTACAGCGGCGAACGCGCCATCCGTGAACGATGGGGCCGCGGCGTTGACCGTGCTATCGGGAAGGCGGGCCGCGCAATTGGGAATCAAGCCGTTGGCCCGGATCGTGGGATTTGCCGAGGCGGCCTTGGCACCGGAATGGTTCACGCTTGCGCCGGCAGAGTCGGTCAAGCAGGTTTTAAAGCGGACCGGTTTGACAATCGACGATATTGACCTCTTTGAGATCAATGAGGCCTTTGCGGCGGTGGCCTTGGCCAACATGCGCATTCTCGGCCTGACCGACGACCGCGTAAACCTCAAGGGAGGCGTGGTGGCGCTGGGTCATCCTATTGGTGCCACCGGCGCTCGTGTCCTCACCACCCTGCTGTACCTCATGCAAGAACGCCAGGCCCGACGGGGACTGTGCACCGTCTGCCTCGGCGGAGGAGAGGCGATCGCTCTGATCGTGGAGAGGGTCTGAGCGTCGGTCGCTCACCTCGGCCTGATAGATATCGCCCGATCTTCCCCCCATCCTTTCGATTTCCTGAACGACCTCCTTGGCTGATGCCTCATTTCGCTGGTAGTTAATGGCGACGGTGGCGCACTTTTCCATGGAGGGGTCGAACCGGCGCTTCAACCGCCATCAACGCTCCCACCGCTCTCCTTATCGTGGATCTCTGGATCCCGCTCAAAGGGTAGCCTTTCACCGTTACTTACCAGCCTTCTAGCCATGGATCCCTTTAAACGTTAGCAGTTGAATCTAGGCATTAATTATTCTGATGCCGCGCAAAAATCCATTGACTATTAACGCGCCGTGTTTTATTGGTTTAACCTCTTGGGTGGGCTAGGCGAAGGGAGCGGAAGAGAGGGTCCCGGGCTTCCGTTCTTGAATGTACGACAGTTCGAAATCAATGAGACTTTTGCAGCGGCCGCCTCAGCCAACATGCACATCCTGGGAGTGACGGAGGACCGCGTGAACGTCAAAGGGGGGGTTGGGTCATCGCGTTGGTGCCACGGGAGCCCGCATCCTGACCACTCTCTTGAACCTCATGTAAGAACGTTAGGCCCGACGGGGACTCTTACCCTCTGCCTCGGTGGCGGAGAGGGGATTGTTCTCATCGTAGAGAGAATCTGAAGGGCAAAGGATCCCCGTCCTAAGTCGGGACTCCGAACGCGACTTTACCCTGAAAGGAGGGACTGGAGGATGGACATCAAGGTTATTGCCGTGGTGGGTGCGGGGACCATGGGACATGGAATCACTCAGGTGGCCCTCCAGGCAGGGCTTCAGGTCCTCCTCGAGGATGTGGCAAAAGACATCCTTGAAAGTGCCAAGAGCCGGATTACTTTCGGTCTCGCCAAAGGGGTGGAAAAAGGAAAGCTCACTGAGGCCCAGAAAGGGGAAATGCTCAAAAACCTCACCTTGACTACCGCCCTCTCCGATTGCGCCGATGCCGACTTTGTCATCGAAGCAGTGGCTGAAAACTTCTCGGTCAAAAAGGGTGTGTTCGAAGAACTCGACCGGGCGTGCAGACCCGAGGTGATCCTGGCCACGAACACGTCTTCCATTTCAATCACCAAGATCGCCTCAACCACTTCCGCCCCTTCTCGGGTCATCGGGATGCACTTCTTCAACCCTGTCCCCATCATGCGGTTGGTAGAGATCATCCCGGGCTTCGCCACCGAAGAAAAAACAGTTGCCGTCACCCACCAACTGGCTCAGCGGATAGGCAAGACCCCTGTGAGGGCCACCGATTTTCCCGGTTTCCTTGCGAATCGAATCATCTTGCCCATGATCAACGAGGCGATCTACGCCCTGATGGAGGGGGTAGGAACCGCCGAGGCCATCGACAATGTGATGAAACTCGGTGCGAACCACCCTATGGGCCCTCTAGCCTTGGCTGATCTGATCGGCCTCGACGTCTGCCTCGCCATCTTGCAGACCCTTCACGAGGGTTTTGGGGAACCCAAATACGGTCCCTGTCCTCTCCTTGTTCGCATGGTCGAAGCTGGCTTCCTCGGCCAAAAGAAGGGCCGCGGTTTTTACACATATGAACACAAGAGAAAGGAATAAGTTGTGGACCATCAGACGCTGAGCTACCAGGTCACCGATGGGGTCGCCCTCATCACCTTGAATCGTCCCAAGGCGCTTAATGCGATTAATCGGATGATGATCCAGGAGCTTACCCGGGTGTCGGACCAGGCCGAGGCGGACCAAGAAGTTCGGGTCTTGATCCTGACGGGGGCTGGGGAGAAGGCCTTCGCCGCTGGTGCCGACATCACCGAATTCCAGCAGTTGAGCCCCCTGGAGGCCCTTCAATCCTCTCAGGCCTTCCAGGCAGCCTTCAACCGGATCGAGCGCCTGAAGAAGCCAATCATCGCAGCCGTCAATGGCTTTTGTCTGGGAGCCGGGTGCGAGCTGGCCCTCGCCTGCGACTTCATCTTCGCGTCGGATCGGGCCCGGTTCGGCCAGCCGGAGGTGAATCTGGGATTCATTCCTGGGGGGGGCGGCACACAACGCCTCGCCCGCCTGATTGGCAAGCCGCGGGCGAAAGAACTGATCTACACCGGAGAGATGATCGATGCGCAGGAGGCTTACAGGATCGGCCTCGTGAACAAGGTCTTCCCGGCCGCCGACCTGATGACGGAGGTGAGGAAATTCGCTCAGCAGGTCATAAGCAAGGGTGCGGTGGTACTCGAGCTCGCGAAGAGGGTCATCGACGGGGGATATCAGATTGATCTTATGGCCGCATTGACCCTGGAGGCCAACACCTTCGCCGTCTGCTTTGCCACCGAGGACAAGACGGAAGGGGTCAACGCCTTCCTTGAGAAGCGGCAGCCCCACTTCAAAGGGAGGTAGCCCCGCTATCGATGGCCCTGTGTGCCGCCTTTCTCGAGGGCCGACTGCAAGGAGGCGACGCCGGCCAGAACCTGTTC